>JAYWHF010000222.1:0-11900 GCA_043777855.1 Gammaproteobacteria bacterium
TTCTTATGTTTTGAATTTACATGGTCCTAGTATGACCTTGGATACCATGTGTTCTTCTTCGTTAGCTGCAATTCATTTGGCTTGCCAGGATTTAAAGCAGGGGCGCACGGATTTAGCAATTGCCGGAGGTGTTAATGTCAGTATTCACCCGAGTAAATATTTAATGCTCAGTGCTGGGCAATTTATTTCCAGCGACGGTCATTGCCAAAGTTTTGGCGAGGGCGGCGACGGTTACATTCCTGGAGAGGGCGTGGGCGCTGTTGTACTGAAAAGATTCTCGGAAGCCAAGCGCGATGGTAATCATATTTACGGAATTATTCGTGGTAGCGCGCTAAATCACGGCGGGAAAACCAACGGCTATAGTGTTCCTAATCCTCAGGCTCAAGCGAGTGCTATTAGTTTGGCACTGCTCGAATCCAACACAGATCCTCGCCATATAAGCTACATCGAAGCTCATGGTACAGGAACGAAACTGGGTGACCCAATTGAAATTGCTGCGCTGAATAAAGCTTTTTATCAACAGGATTCAGAGTCTTTTACGCAAAATAAAGAATTTGGTTTTTGTGCGTTAGGCTCGGCAAAATCAAACATAGGCCACTGTGAATCTGCTGCTGGAATGGCGGGTCTCACAAAAATTTTATTGCAAATGCGGCATCAACAAATTGTTCCATCGTTACATTCAACGCGTTTAAACCCGCATATTGATTTTGCCAAAAGTCCTTTTGTGGTTAACCAATCACTGCGCGCTTGGGATCAACCTGTCGTCGATGGTCAACAGTTATCACGTATAGCGGGGCTTTCTTCATTCGGTGCAGGCGGAGCCAACGCGCATATTATTGTGGAAGAATATGCACTACCAACAGCGGTTAATAACGGTTTTGTTCCAACGCCTGATGCACAAGTTATTATCCCGCTCTCAGCCAGAACGGCAGAACAGCTTAAACAAAAAGCGCAAGATCTTTTAGATTTTATTTGCGCTGCAGAAGAACAATCCGCGCAATCAATAACTAATTCGGTATCGACAACTAATCTTGCACCAACTGATTTGATTGCTATGGCCTATACCCTGCAAGTGGGTAGAGAAGCTATGGATGAACGTTTGGGCTTTATCGTTAACTCGGTTGATCAATTAAGAGAAAAACTAAACGCTTTTGTGGATGGCGAACAAGAGATTGAAGATGCTTATCAAGGTCAGGTAAAACGCAATAAAGATACGCTAACGTTATTTA
Organism: Gammaproteobacteria bacterium; assembly: GCA_043777855.1. Taxonomy (GTDB): domain Bacteria; phylum Pseudomonadota; class Gammaproteobacteria; order Pseudomonadales; family Cellvibrionaceae; genus Cellvibrio. Next base: position 1,230 of record JAYWHF010000222.1, read on the forward strand.
GTACCGATACAGACTTGCAAGAAACGATTGATAAATGGATAGCTCAGAACAAACTCACGCAGTTAGTTGATCTATGGGTTGATGGATTGGAACTGGATTGGAGCAAGCTTTACGAAGGTGCCGTTAAACCACACCTCATTAGTTTACCGACCTATCCATTTGCCAAAGAAAAATACTGGAATGATACGGTAGCATCGACAATGTTATCTGCAGCTGCAGGAAGCGTCTCATCTGGAATGACAAGCGCAGCACTTCATCCAGTTCTTCATCCGCTGCTTCATGTCAATACGTCAGATCTATTTCAGCAAAGTTATAGTTCAACATTTACAGGAGAAGAGTTTTTTCTTGCTGATCATCAAGTGAATAGCGATGATCGTATCGGAAAAAAAATATTACCCGCAGTTGTTTATTTAGAAATGATTCGCGCTGCCGTTGATAATGCTATGCCCAATGCTCAAAAAATTGAAGACGGGGAATCACGCATTGCTGAGTTGCATAACATTGTCTGGGCGCAGCCCATTAAAGTTACTGATAGCAAACAAATTTCCATTGCGTTATTCGCAAAAGATAAAGAGCACATAGATATTGAAATTTATAGTGTTGAAAAAGAACTTGAGCTGGATGTTGTACACTGTCAGGGGCATGTTGTTTTTAGTCATCAACTCGCACCGGCTAAACTGGATTTGGCGCACCTGAAATCGCAAATGGCACAGGGCAAGCTAGATGCTGTCAGCCTCTACGCAACTCTTACCAAAATGGAGCTTCATTACAGCCCAGCACATCAAGGCATTACGACCGTTTATCAAGGCGATAATCAATTACTTGCCGAGATAAGTTTACCGGATAGTATAGAAAACAATCCGATTGGCACACAACTTGGCAGCTACATTCTTCATCCCAGTTTGATGGATAGTGCATTGCAAGCGTCTATAGGTTTGATTGCTGATGCGGCACAAATTCCTAATCAGCCATCACTACCTGTTGCCCTGGAATCTTTACGCATCCTATCGTCTTGCACAAAAGATATGGTTGCTTGGGTACGTTATTCTCCGATATGTGATGCGGAAATAGCGTTGGATATAGATTTATGTGATTTACAAGGTAATGTTTGTGTGCAAATGCGCGGCATACAATATCAACAAGAGTCTTCTACTCAAGAAGCGTTTAATTTAGACCTGCATAATCAAGAAGCACAAGAGGCATCTGGTCAGAAAATTATTAGTCAAACGGTCTCACAGGAGCAGGAAGAACGGCTCACTACACAGGCTCGAATACTTTCGAAAGAAATACAAACACCAACAGAAAATTTGTTGGGCGTGAGTGTTGACACTGCATCGTTTGCAGCACCAAAACAAATTATTTTGGCTCCGGTTGTGACAGCTTCCTCGTTACAAAAAATTTTATTCGCTAAGTCTGCACTTAAAACATCGCCTCACGTTGCCATTAAAAAGCCCTCGGGTATTTCTTTGGCTGTACCCATGGCTCTGGCTCTGGAAAAAGCAATTGAATTGGAAAAAACGGTTGCATTAGAAAAAAACGGACGCCCTGCAAAAACGACTATCCATCTTGCACAAACGTCGTTGGAGTTTACCGAACCTGAAGGAAGTAGAACCACAGATACTCCTGTTGTCAGTTTGTACGATAATGGTAATGGCATATTCTCCATTAAGATTGAGGCCCTGCAGCATAACAACAAACTTACTGATTCTGTCATTGCGCAATTGTTGAATGCGCTTGCAACCGTGCAGCAATCTGCTCTGGTCAAAGCATTGATTATCAATGGTGCCGGGCAGAATTTTTTAAGCGGTGGTCGACAAGAATTTAATACTGCTGTTACACAAAAACTTTATCACGCCATCGTTTCTTTTCCTTATCCGGTCATTGCAGTAATGCAATGCGATGCAACGGGTGCTGGTTTTTTGTTGGGCACATTGTGTGATTTTATCATCTGCAGTGAGGAAGGGCAGTATAGCTACACTCATCAGCAAGAAGGCCTCTATCCGGGCGACAGCGAATACCGTTTATTCGCTGAACGTTTTGGTGATCTTCACGCATCAGATTTTTTATATTTTTCAAATATTTCAACTGGAAAGCAATTAAGAGAAAAAGGTTGGACTTGCCCGATTCTGCCGCAGCAACAAGTGCAGGATTATGCACAGAAGCTGGCGGAAACATTAGCAAAAAAACCGGAAGTTGCATTGCGTTTATTGAAACAGCATTTGGCGCGTGATATTTTAAAATCTGTCGAAGCTTTAACGATCGTTGAATTTACGGCAGCCGAATTGCCGCCTGTTGAAGATAGAACTGCATCGTTTGGCAAAATAACGTCGTCCGCAAAAAGTATCAAACTCGAAACCCATGCTGAAAAAGTGTTGGTGATTAATATTTCTGTGCCCAATCAAGCGGGCAAGAAACATGTTAAGCCTGCGAACGAACTTGACGCGCTGGTAAAAGACTTAACGAATATTTTTACGCAGCTGAATCACACTGCGCACTTTCATTCTTCGCAATATCATTCAGTTGTGCTTGTGAGTGAATATACTAATTTCTTACCCGATCTTACTGAAGCCGGCCTGTTGAATTTACAGCGACTGATTCGCGATACCAAAATCCCCGTGGTTGCAGTTCTGGATAAAAATGCTGAAGGTCTGAGTTGGTTGCTGGCGCTTGGGTGTGAAGCTTGTGTTTATAGCGATCAGGGTCAGTATTCTTTTGCGCAAGGTGCTTTTAAAAACAATACTGTGCAAAATACCGAGCTTGCAAAAACCGCTACGCTGATGTTTGCGCATCGTTTTGGCACTAATTTCGGCAAAGAAATTTTACTGTCTGGCAACCATTATTCGGGTTCTGAGTTGCAGCAACATGCGGGAGCAATCAAAGTAGCGGTGCAGGGTGTTGTGTTGCCGACGGCATTGCAGCTGGCAGAGTCCTTGGCTCAGCTACCTCTGGCGCGACTTGTTGCCTGGAAAAAAGAATCAATACGCCATCTTCAGGAAAAAATTAATACATTACCGGTGTGGTTAACAGCGAATGAAGAAAGCAGCAACACATCCGTCGAGGTAATAGATACCCCCGTTGCTATCAAGCTTAATTCACGTGTTATAAGCGCAGCGGCTCACCCGGAAGGTATTCTGGTAGTGAACATGGAAGATCGTCAGGCAAAAAATATGTTTTCTGAGGATTTTATCAGCGGCATCAATGAAGTCTTTGCCCACATTGAAGCAACGCCTGCTTACAAAGTCGTGGTATTAACAGGTTACGACAATTATTTTGCCTCTGGTGGCACCAAAGAAAATTTACTTGATATTCAAGATGGCAAAGTTAAATTTACCGATGTCAAAATTTATGAATTGCCATTTAAATGTAAGCTACCTGTCATTGCCGCCATGCAGGGGCATGGCATTGGCGCAGGCTGGTCCATGGGCATGTTTGCTGATTTTATTTTCTTTAGTGAAGAAAGTAGATATGTGAGTCCTTACATGAGCTACGGTTTTACCCCGGGGGCCGGGTCCACTTTTATTTTTGCCAACAAAATCGGTTACGATCTTGCGCGAGAAACCTTGCTAACAGCTCAAGAGTATGCGGGCAATGAATTGAAGGCCAAAGGTTTAGCGCTGCCTGTATTGCCGCGTAAAGAAGTCGTTTTAAGCGCGATGACTTTGGCTAAAAAAATTGCACAAATGTCTAGATCTAATCTAATCTCGATTAAACATCAGTTGACTGAGTCGTTGTATAGGCCGTTGGAAGAGGTTTATGAGCGCGAAGTCGCTATGCATGAAAAAACATTTGTGGGTCAGGCAGAAACACTTGCGCAGATCCAACATAGTTTTATGAAGGTGAGTGATAGAGTGCAGGAAAATAGTGCGCAGGAAAATAGTGCGCAGGAAAACGCTGCTGAAAAAGTAACAGAAAAAACCGTGCAGCACTCCATTTTACAAACACCGGTTGTAAACGCATCAATTTTAAAATCACCGGCTGCAAAATCTTCAGTTGATATAGAGACCCTGGTCACTATTACTGCGTCACTCAGAAAGTTATTGGCGAATGAGCTGCATTTGCTTGATGATGAGATTGAAGCCAATAAACAATTTATTGATCTTGGTTTGGACTCTATTACTGGAGTCACCTTGATCCGTAAGATTAATGAAAAATATAGAACCTCCATTGAAGCCACAAAAGTATATAGCTATCCAACGCTACATCAGCTGAGTCGTTATGTGAAAGAGGAGGCCGAAAAGCAAGGCTCACCGGTTGTTCCGATCGACGTTAAAGGTTCTGTTGCTCAAGTCGTTGTTAAAAATCCCGCTCATGCTGTTGTTCAAGATATTGTTCAAGCATCATCGGGTGTGTTTCAAACTCAATTGGCAAAGGTAAATGTCGTTGAGGTTGCGGATACCTCGCTCATCGTCACTGCTGTACTCAAAAAGCTGTTAGCGCAAGAGTTGCATTTGCAGGAAGATGGAATTGGTGAGAATACACAATTTGTTGATCTGGGATTGGATTCAATTACCGGCGTTACCTGGATTCGCAAGATCAATGAAAAATATAAAACCACCATTGAAGCAACAAAAGTCTATAGCTACCCAACGCTTGTACAACTTAGCCGCTTTGTAAAAGAAGAAGCAGAAAAATCCGGTGGATTAAGCAAGCCGATTGTTGTTGAAGAAAGTGCACCTGTCGTTGAAGAAAGTACACCAACGATTATTTCCGATTCGCAAAACAAAATCTCTTCGCTGAATAAATCCTACATACCTGAGAAGAAATTATCTTCATGGCGCAGTCATTTGTCATCGCGAATTGTTGCCGGTAAAACGTCAGCTTATCAAGTACAACCCATAGCCGTAATTGGTATGGCAGGTCAGTTTCCGCAAGCAAAAAATCTGGATGAGTTTTGGGAAAATATTGCGCAAGGAAAAAATTGCATTACGCAGGTTCCTGCAAAACGTTGGGATCTCGATACTTATTATCATCAAGGTGCTGCAGTAACAGGAAAAACTAACTGTCAGTGGTTGGGTGCTCTGGAAGAGTACGATTTATTTGATCCATTATTTTTTAACATCTCGCCCATAGAGGCCGAGAGTATGGATCCGCAACAACGCGTATTTTTACAAGCATGTTGGAATAGTATCGAAGATGCAGGGTACAACGCCCAGTCCTTATCGGGAAGTAAGTGCGGTGTTTTTGTTGGTTGTGCGAATGGTGATTACCGTTTGATATCGCGTGATTTACAACTCAGTGCGCAAGGTTTTACGGGTGATGCAACCTCTATTTTAGCCGCGCGTATATCTTACTTCTTAAATTTGCAGGGCCCTTGTTTGTCTATAGATACCGCTTGCTCGTCATCACTGGTTGCAATTGCTAACGCCTGTGACAGTTTGATTTCTGGCAACAGTGATCTGGCATTAGCAGGCGGTGTCTATGTGATGGCAGGGCCTGAAATGCATATTAAAACCTCGCAAACCGGCATGCTCTCACCGGATGGTCGCTGTTTCAGCTTTGATCAGCGCGCTAACGGTTTTGTTCCTGGTGAATGTGTTGGTGTTGTGATGTTAAAGCGATTGGCCGACGCTGAAAAAGATCAGGATATTATTCAAGGTGTTATTCAAGGTTGGGGCGTAAATCAGGATGGAAAAACCAATGGTATTACGGCGCCTAATCCAGAATCGCAAACACGATTGGAACAAGATGTTTACGATAAATATCAAATCGATCCCGGTAATATTCAATTAATTGAAGCCCACGGTACGGGCACAAAACTGGGTGACCCCATAGAAGTTGACGGCTTGAAAGCAGCCTTCAAAAAGTATACTCAGAAAAGAGATTATTGTGCTCTGGGCTCAGTAAAAAGCAATATTGGCCACTGTTTAACAGCGGCGGGAATTTCAGGGTTTATTAAGGTTATTCTTGCGTTGAAACACAAACAGCTGCCGCCGACGATTAACTTTGATCGCTTGAATGAGCATGTTGGTTTGAAAGACAGCCCCTTCTATATCAATACCGAGTTACAAGAATGGCAGCTTAAGGGCGCCAACAAACGTCAAGCGGCGATAAGCTCATTTGGTTTTGGTGGCACCAATGCTCATCTGGTGATTGCAGAATATGTTCCGGAAATAAAATCTCGCAGCCAGTTACCCGTGTCTGCAATGAATCAGCAAACGAAATTTATTATTCCCTTGTCTGCAAGAACAACAGATCAGTTGCGGCAACGAGCGCGTGATTTAATTGCCTTTATTCAGCAGGGCAAACAGTCTATTGATCTGGTTGCAATGGCTTATACCTTACAAGTAGGCAGAGAAGCCATGGAGGAGCGCTTGGGCTTTATGGTCAGCAGCGTCGATCAATTAACCGAAAAACTTCAAGCCTATCTTGATAGTGAAGAGTACTCGCAGATTTATGATATGTATCGCGGCCAGATAAAACGTAACCGGGAAGGCTTGAGTATCATTAGTCAGGATGATGATATGAAAGACACTATTCTTGAAAAATGGATAGCGCGACAACAATTTTATAAATTATTGGATTTGTGGGTTAAAGGTTTGGATTTAGATTGGAAAAAACTTTATGTAGGCGGCCCTGCAGGTGAATTGAAACCGCAACGCATTAACCTGCCTACCTATCCATTTGCGAAAGATCGCTACTGGATTGAGAAAGTAGATGCTGCACCAGCTGTAAAAACCAGCACGTCATCATCAGTGTTACATCCGTTGTTGCAGAAGAAAGTTGCAGATCTGGGGCAGCAAGGATTTAACTCAACATTTAATGGAATTGCGGGTCAGTCAGTGAATGCAGATGGTCAACTGAAACCTAAACTGCAACGTATCTGTTTACCTGCCTATCCTTTTGCAAAGGATCGCTGCTGGGTTGAGGTTCCTTTAAATAATGGTGCGGGAAATAATGGCGCGGGAAGCCAAGGCGCAAGTTTCACTATAAAGCCCGATAGCAAATTAAAACTTGTTAGAAACTTTGAATCCATTGAAGACATTATTAATAAAATTGATAGCGATTCAATTGAAACAAATCAGGCCCTTAAATTATTAAAATCGCTAGCTTAAAAATTGCCAACAATATTTCAGATACTTTAGACGTCAAAAAAATTCAGATTGAGATGAGTGGAATGATTAATTTTATTGAATATGTAGTTTCAGAATTGAAAAGCAAACGATTGTCAAAAATAAATGCACTCGCACTTATTAAACAGTTTTCTTTTCAGTCGTTAGCCACTACTAAGGCGTCTGTTCTGCATCCCTTATTGCACGTCAATACGTCTGATTTGAATCAGCAAAGCTATGCATCTACTTTTAACGGTGAAGAATTTTTTCTCGCGGATCACCAGGTCAATGTGCTGGGTGGTATTAAACAAAAAGTATTGCCGGGTGTTGCCTATTTAGAAATGGCGCGTGCAGCGGTACAGAAAGCAATGCCTATGCAAGCCGAGTCAATGATTCTGGAGTTGCGCAATGTCGTTTGGTTACAACCTATTGTAGTGACAGAACCTAAAGAAATTTTCATTGCTTTGTTCGCGGCTGATGCTGAAGGTGAGCAAATAAATTTTGAAATTTATAGTCAGGCAGAAGATTTCGAGGCGCTCTCCGTTGAAGATAGGTTTTATGAAATTATTCATTGTCAGGGGCAAGCAATTTTTAACGCTAAACATCAGCAGGCTAAACAACAACACGCGAAATTGGATATAGTCCAGCTAAAAGGAAAAATGCAGAAAGGCTCATTAAGCCCAGGTAATATCTATGCGGCATTTTCCAGTATGGGGCTTAACTACGGCCCAACTCATCAGGGAATAACGGCAATCTATCAAGGCGATAGGCAACTGCTTGCGCAATTGCATTTGCCGACGGCGTTAGAAACACATGAGGCTGCAAGTGAGTATTTCTTGCATCCGAGTTTGATGGACAGCGCCCTGCAAGCTTCTATTGGATTCGTTGGCGATTTGAGTCAACTTCCAACTCAACCCTCTGTGCCTTTTGCATCGGAGTCTGTGAGCATTATATCGGCCTGTACAAAAGATATGTTTGCCTGGGTGCGTTATGCAGCGGGCAGTGAGCCTGGCGATAAAATTTCAAAACAGGATATAGATCTGTGTGACCAAGATGGAAATATTTGTGTACAAATGCGTGGCTTTACGTCGCGTGTACTGAGTATAGATCCGGAATTAAAATCAGAAGCGCGTATTACCCATCGAGAAACAATCGGCAGTTTGCTTGCAGCGCCGAGCTGGGAATCAAGTCCGTTGTTGGAATCGGTTCATCATTCGTTAGAAAGTCAGCAGCACATTTTACTGTGTGAAATGCCTCAGGTTGATACTGCGGTGTTTGAACACTTGGCGTCTAAAAGTTATTGTGTGGTATTGCCTGCCATGCAACAAAAAAATATTGCTGAAGGCTACAGTGAATTTGCTGTGGCTTGTTTTGAATATATTCAGGCGATATTTAAAAGCAAACCTCAAGGTAAAGTGCTCGTCCAACTTGTTATCCCGAATCAGCAACAACACAATATTGTTAGCGGTATTTCCGGTTTACTTAAAACAGCTGCGTTAGAAAATCCCCAGTTTATGGGGCAAATCATTCTCACTAACCCGCAAGTAACTGCCGAAGAACTTGCTGTGGTACTGCAGGAAAATCTGAATAGGCCGCAGGACGCAATAGTTAAATATGAGCAAGGCTTGCGGCAGGTGCTACGCTGGAAACCCGTTAGTGTGCCGCAAGACAATTCTATGGTAGCCTTCAAAGATCAAGGTGTTTATCTCATCACCGGAGGGCTCGGTGGTTTAGGTATTTTATTTGCGCAAGAAATTATTAAACAAACGACAAAAACAAATATTATTTTCACTGGGCGTTCTGCATTAACTGCAGAAAAGCAAACCCTGCTAGATGAGCTTGCTACTCATGCGAAAAATTCTTGTGATGCTAGCTTCGATTACCAACAAATTGATATTGGAAGTCTGGATCAAGTTAAACAACTGATTGCTAGCATTAACAATAAATACCAACAACTCAACGGCATTATTCACAGTGCCGGAATGACTGCTGATAACTTTATTTTAAAGAAAACCAGTACTGAATTCAGGCAAGTACTCACACCCAAAGTGACGGGCACTTTTAATTTGGATGCTGCAACGCAAGACACAGATCTCGATTTTTTAGTGTTGTTTTCCTCGGGTGTATCAGTAATGGGTAACAGCGGCCAGGCAGACTATGCGGTGGCTAATGGTTTTATGGATCAGTTTGCCGATTACCGCAATCAACGGGTTGCTGCCGGGCAAGGGCGCGGCAGAACACTCTCGATCAACTGGCCGCTCTGGCAAGCAGGTGGGATGAGCATTGATGCCGGGAAGCTAGACATGTTGCGACAAGCTACCGGCATGCACCCCATGCAAACCGCAACAGGTCTGGAGGCTTTTTATCGTAGTTTAAGCTTACCTTGTAACCAAACTTTGGTTCTGGAAGGTAATTTGCTGCAAATTCAACAACTGTTGCTTGCTGAACCAGTGGCTAAGGCGGAGCCTGTTGCTGCGCTGATTGAGCCTTCACGTCAGTCTTCACCTGAATTGTTGTCTGTCACTACAGCCGCAATGGTTGAAATAAATCCTGATAACCTGTTTGAAAAAACCCAGGAGTATTTGCGTAAAGAATTTTCTGCTTTACTGAAGTTGCCATCGCATAAAATTGATCCGCAAGCGCCTTTAGAAAACTACGGTATTGATTCCATATTGGCTATGAATTTAACCAGTCAATTGGAAAAAACATTTGGAGCATTGTCAAAAACATTATTTTTTGAATACCAAACCATTCGTGAATTAACAGATTATTTAATTAAATCCCATGCGCCGACATTAGCCACTCTCTTTACGGCGGATAACAATTTTCCGAGTCAAACTATCAGTGTTGCGACACAGTCTGCGACGCAACCACCGAAACCTCTATCCCCACTGATTCCGGGCAGACGTGTCAGTCGGCAACGCCATTTTTCGGCGTCAGCAAATACACTAACGAGTTCAACAGCCCTGCGTTTGCACGCAGAGCCTATTGCGATTGTTGGTTTAAGTGGACGTTATCCTGAATCGGAAAATATCGAAAGCTATTGGAATAATTTACGCGATGGAAAAGACTGCGTTACTGAAGTCCCTAAAAATCGGTGGGATTGGCAGGAATATTTTACCGAGGATCGCAGCAAAGCCGGATACCACTACTGTAAATGGGGTGGTTTTATCGCAGGTGTTGATGAATTTGATCCATTGTTTTTTAATATTTCTCCACGCGAAGCAAAAACAATTGATCCGCAGGAGCGTTTGTTTTTACAACATACCTGGATGGCGATCGAAGATGCAGGTTACACGCGGGCCAGCTTACAAATACCACGCGACAAAGATTTGTCCGGCCAAGTGGGCGTGTACGTTGGTGTGATGTATGGCGAATATAATTTGTCGGGCAGCTTGGCAAGCATCGCCAATAGAGTTTCTTATGTATTAAATCTACACGGCCCTAGCATGACGTTGGACACCATGTGTTCTTCTTCGTTAACCGCTATTCATTTAGCCTGTCAGGATTTAAAACAGGGGCGTACTGATTTAGCCATTGCGGGTGGTGTTAACGTCAGTATTCATCCCAGCAAATATCTTATGCTCAGTGCGGGGCAATTTATTTCCAGTGGTGGCCATTG
>JAYWHF010000223.1:0-4185 GCA_043777855.1 Gammaproteobacteria bacterium
GTGTCTACCAATCCTGCCGATACGACTCAAAAGCCGCAGATTATCAGCATCAACACCACGAGCGGTGAACGCAACCTGGTTTCTGATAATACACGCGGGACAGGCGTAAATTTTGTTAACCCAACCAGCTTGGCCGTGGGTACCAACCACCAGCTCTATGTGGTCGATAACACCAGCGAAACTATATTGGTGGTGGATACTGTAACGGGCAATAGAACATTAGTGGCGAATCCAGACACGTCCATTTATGGCATTGATGCGCCCTTACGCTTGGTAGCAGACACCTCCCAAAACAACAATCGTTTATTTATGATTTCTAACGTCGACGCTAATTATGTACTTGAGCTAAACCTTCTGGCCACCCCTGTAACTTCTGCGCTAGTGACCAATAGCAGTAACAGCTCGCAAGGAAGCGTCACGATTCATGGTTTACCAAAAGGCATAGTGGTTGACCCTAAACTAAACGCGTTATTTATAGCCGATCAGTTCTCAATAACATCAAAAATTATTAAAGTAGATCTTGCCACCGGCAATAGGACCAAGTTATTGATTACTGATTCGTTGAAATCGCACTTCACCTACGATACTCAAAAACAATTGCTGTATCTTGTTGATGGCGCTTTGCCTGGCCTGTTTGTGGTAGATCCATTGACTGCACACAAAGTATTAATTAGCCGATAGGTATTTTTTAGCATAGAGCTTACGAAATTGGTTTAATTTCTTTAAAAAAATTAAACCAATTTTTTACCATATTTTTTTATTCAAGGGAGTGATATGTCACTAAAAGAAACCCTGAAAGCAAAAATATGCATTAGTAGCTTGGAACCTAACTTTCCCTTGCGTGACTTTGTGGAATGGGTCGAGTTACTCGATAAACAGCAGGTGTTACAACTTCTCGATGAGATTCAAATAGAGCTAGACGCGCAAGAACAAAATGAAAAGAATATTTCTGACCCACCTCACCCCTTGCAGGGTTATTGGTGTTTTTATTGTGCTCAAGTTCGCTCTTATTACCGCTCCATTATTCGTGATCCGAAAAATCAAGATCGGTGGTCTTTTTTGTTGTAGCGAAAAATGGATTAACTTATTCCGACCGAGTTAACCTCAGTTATGAAACCTTATAGTCTTTATCAACAACTCCACGTATAGATCCCTTGTTAATGATGGCAGGTCTCACCCAAATACTATGTTGATCAGACACTCTTCGCAGGTGGCCACGGCGCAAATGCATTCTCGGTGCTGCATGGCTACCACCAGCACCAGCCCGGGAAGTTGAAGTTTTTTCAGTATCACCCGAGAGCTGTAATATCTTGTAGGAAAAGAAAGGCTGCTTACCACTAGAAACCCGTTTTTTATTGAGGGCTACCGAAGCAGGCAAGATTTCAGTAAGTACGTTTTGGCAGTTAATAACACTACAGGCTTGAATTAGCACCATGGCTTCGTCGTGAGTATTGAGAAGCACTTCTGCTAAGGCCCGATCAACCGAGCCAAACTCTTTTGACAGTGCGGCAAACAACTCAGGAAGAGCAATAAAAACTTTACCTTCAGTCCCCTTTTTTGACGCACCTAATATTCCTGCATCTTTTTTTATTTGGTGAATCATTTTGTCTGAAGTGGACAGTGATGGAGATTCATATGTCCTTACCTGCGCGCCATAGGGTATAAAACCACCCCCATGACAAGTTGACCAAAATTTAGATTCCTGCGTCCAGAAAACAGAGAGCACAAAAACACCGCCTTGAGGAAATGAGTTACTAAACTCACCCAGCCCAAGGTCAATATCGTATCCAGAACCTACCTCCCAACAAAGCGCTATACGTTTGGTAGCATGCTGTTGTTGTACGCCTCCAACTTCATCTAACCATCCAGAACCATCTGATTCGTCTTCCCAGGGAACTTCAAAAGTAACGCAAGGGTAAGGCAGTCGCAGCAAGTCATAATGCGCCTGCTTAAATTCATCGGGATCGATTAAATCGCACCGGTTGGGCAAAATGAACTTAATACTCTGCTCTATCATGCCGGCAAGTGTCCGAAGCGCTTTGGATGATGTAGGCGCACTGTATTTAAGCTTTTCAGACGTAGAGAGTATATCCTCGATAGCATGGGCAGAATAATTCAGTGGCTGTACGGTATCTCGACTCATTATTTTCTCAGCCTTTCTTTCGAATCAGTGGAATTAATTTGCTAATTTTGATGATGAATGTTGAGACATTTGTCATTTTTTGTCTATTTATTCCGATACAATTTAAATGGACATTCGTAAAAGTATGTTGATAACAACTGCCCTATTACTCCACTGGCATTCCGTGATGTTTTAAAATGTATTGAAGCGCGGCTTCTGAATAGCTGTTACCAACATCTAGCGTAATTTTTCCTTCTAACTCCAGCTTTCTACCAAGCGCGGCTAATTGTTCCATGATTGGAAACAGTTTAATTAGAGAAACCATGTATGTTGCAGATCGGCTAATGTCCATGGCGAATGTGTCCAGCGTCTTGGATTTATCAATAGAAGTGTGGCGTGGACGATCAACGCCATCTTTTTCAGACTGAAGATCCTGGCACAACCACAACAGTTCTTCGCCTCGCAGAATGTCCTGTTTTAACTGTTCGCTAATTTTCATAATCCACTCCCTTTATTCACAATATGAACTTGCACTTAAAACCTCCAACAAGGTACCCAATTAAATTTTTGTTACTCGAAACATATTAACAATTGTTTTATTTCATACCTTTATAGGCGGCGCCACCAATACGACTAGTTGCCCCTTTAAATGATCCTGCGCCCGCCGCAGAGCCACCACCAATCCCACCAATCCCCATACCTCTGACAAGCCCAGCTCCAGAATATGCCATGATCGCCAACCAAACTCCTGGCAATAGAATAATTGCACCAGCAGAGACAGCAGAAATGAGAAAACTATTGGTAGCGATGTCAAACCACCCCGCTTGAGAAATGTAAATATCGAGAACATGATTATCAAACCAAAAAGCCGCCGCCCAAATTACATTGACAAATTCGAAGCTAAAATAAGCCAACGCAATTGATGTGAATGCGCTGAGCTTGTAATGCCCCAATACCATCACAAATGGCGCAGCCATGATGATAATCATCTGAATAAGTGCCAATAACATCGGCCCCGCAACTTTTACAAGCTGCCTCATCGTATGGGTGGTCAGGAAATCGTCTATGCTGGTGAGAATTCCGGCTCCAGCGAAGACGGCATCAGAAGCAGTCTTCCACCAAGCCTTGTTTGTATCGAAATTGTTACTCAGATTTATATCTGTCTGAGAGTTTAAATTCGCAGCGTCTGCTTGGAGAATCATTTTTAGAATAAGATCTTCTTTCGTATTATCATCAGCAACTCCAACCGTTAGAACCTGTGAACCCCACTGCATCCAGTCGTCTAAAATATCTCCAACCTTGTCTTCAGGTACGTCCTTTAAAATTAATTGCCTTAAGCCCAGTCCCGGATTTACAACCCCGGGGCCTTCCTCACCAGCCCATACCTCTTTGCACGAGGGATTTGCACCCTCCTGATTTGCAGCATCGGAAGCTCTAATAGCCGCTTGGCGAGTAAATCCAAATTTTTCCATATTACGCATATACGCCTCTGGATGTTGATAGTACTCGTCCGCAGTAGACAAGAAGACTCTCGACCCCATCCAATCAATATCCTCGACCTCCGAAATATTTGGCGCGATAGCTACAGGATTAGTCTTGTAACGGGCCATTGCTTTTTTATAACAAACTTCATAAAAATCCCGCACCCGCTCTCTAAGCACCGGATTCTGAATCTTTACTTCACTCACTCGCATCAGCATGAACTCATAGTTATTGACACATGCCATGGATTTAATCGCGGTATGAGTTATTGCGGTAGAAATAAAATCTACTAGAGACCAAGCAAGTGGTTTATAAATTCCAATTCCTCCCATTCCAGAAAACGAATCATCGTAGGCTGTACCTGTTTGATCTCCTTTGCCTTCTGTGTTTGCAGGTGGATGACAATCAGGTGCATTGAGATCATATTTAACTGTTGATAGAGTAATTTGCCAACCTTTATAAGGTATTACCGCCAACATCAGAATTAACACCATCCCGACCAGATTAATTTCAATCCCTTTAATAGCTGATTCAGCATCTCCACTTTCATAGTTTTCTACAAAATTATTAATCACCGCAAA
>JAYWHF010000224.1:0-4183 GCA_043777855.1 Gammaproteobacteria bacterium
GCCATGCTCCATTTCTTCTTCAGAGGCGGCGCGAACCTCGGTGATTTCTACATCAAATGTTAGATCAACACCTGCAAGTGGATGATTGCCATCGATGAACACCATATCGCCGTCGACTTTTGTTACGGTTACAACCTGTAAGCCGTGTTCAGTTTCCGCATGGAATTCCATACCTACTTCAATTTTATCAATACCATCAAACATATTTGACGGCAACTCTTGCACCATTGAATCATCGCGCAAACCGTAGGCCTCTGCAGCGGGAATGCTTACATGTAATTTGTTACCAACGGTTTTACCCAGTAAGGCTTTCTCCAAGCCAGGAATAATATTGCCTGAGCCATGCAAATAAGCTAAGGGTTCTTGGCCTTCGGAGGTGTCGAGTACTTTGCCGCTACCATCGGTTAATGTGTAGTGAAAGCTGGCAATGCAGTGTTCGGAGATGTTCATAACGTTTTCCTGACTTAAAAATTATAGAGTTCCAACGACCTAACAAGCAACTATAGTATGAAGCAAAAACAAAAAACTAAGACGACCATTTTTCAGAAAAGGTGCATCATGTTAACTGTTGTTGGCTCAGTAATACTGAAGCGCATTAAGCGTTTTAGAAATGTTCAATTGCTTTGCCGTTAATCGAGGCTTTACTTAAATAGATGGTGTAAGCGGAACCATTTTCCTCTTGCTGCAGCTGCACCAGCAAGTATTGAAAGTCTTTGGCGAACCATGCGTAGGTTGCCGTTTCATCATTGCTGTAAGTACGTTTTACTTTAACGGTTTTAACATTTCCCAGTGGCGTACTTAAGATTTCCTCACCGATAACTTCAAATCGATAGTGTTTAAATCTCTTGCCGTTGGCAATGGCGTATTCCAATTTTTTTTTGCCGGCCATTAAATCCTGGCGCAACTGCAATTGATAGCTGAGGTTGTCTTGAACGTTGAGGGCGCCATCGAAAGGCATAACTTTATTCTTTGTAAGGTTCTTTACGCTGCGCTCTTGCCAATTAAAACTCAGTGCTTCTTCTTTGCCTTTACCTAAGCCGGAACGTTTAAACGTGTAATGCAGCGGTATTATTGTTTGGTCTTCAGGGTTCCATTTAACCCTAGTGACTTCATTGTTGTTGCCAACAAACGCATCGGCATCAAAATACATTTCGTAGTTGCCGTCGCCCGTTGCAGACAAGCGGCTGTTAACATCAATTGAAAACCCGTAAAGTTTTGCCGTATAGCTATTGTTGAATGTGATTAAGTCATTATTGGCCTGAGCAACACTAACAAAGCTCCCGCTAGCAAGGCACAGTGCCCAACAAATAAAAAAAGTGTAAAGCTTAAAAGTGCGCAATTGGTTTTCCATTTAGTGAGGTGTCGCAAATGTCTAATCTAATGGGTGAGCCTTAAGGTTTGCCTGGCATTTCATTCGAGACTCTATCCGTCATTTCATTCAAGACTTTATCCGACATTTCATCGGATGTAATGTGAACCCCGGATATGGGTAAAAGTTTACCTTTTAGTAGCGCTCTGCCGTCTTCCATCGTTAAGTCGCCACTCGTGAACCATTTTACGGCGAGTGGATAGATAATATGTTCTTGTTGTTGCACTCGTGTTGCTAAACATTTTGCATCATCACCCGGCAGTATGGGTACTGATGCTTGAACAATCGCTGGCCCGCCATCTAATTCCGCTGTTACGAAGTGTACGGTTACGCCGTGGCGTTTTTCCCCCGCATCGAGAGCGCGTTGATGTGTATGCAGGCCTTGAAACTTGGGTAGCAGCGAAGGGTGAATGTTCAGCATTTTCCCCGCGTAGTGCTGGGTAAACGCTACCGACAGTATGCGCATAAACCCCGCCAGCAACACCAGCTCAGGTTGAAAGTTGTCGATAATGTCCATGAGCGCGTTATCAAAGCTCTCGCGATCAGCAAAGTTTTTGTGATCGAGCACGGCCGTGGGAATATTCGCTTCCTGCGCCCGCGTTAAACCTAAAACGCTGGGCCGGTTGCTGACCACCGCAACTATGTCGATAGGTAAATCGCCAGCGCGAGAGCCATCTATAAGCGCCTGCAAATTACTGCCGCTACCAGAGATAAGTACCACAACGCGTTGGCGCCTTGCCGAGTTTTGCTTCATGTCAATCAAAGCCCTAGCAGTTCTACTTGCGCTTCTCCGGCCTGTGCTTCGGCCACTCGCCCTATGACAAAAGGCGTTTCTCCGGCCGCGATTAAGAGCGCGAGTGCGTTGGCTTTTTCTGCCGTAGGAACCACAATCACCATGCCCACACCGCAATTAAAGGTGCGGTACATTTCGCGAATATTGACATTGCCGCCGTGTTGTAACCATTGGAAAACCGGCGGAAAGACCCAGCTTTTAGTGTCAATCACGGCCTTGCAGTTTGCTGGCAGCACGCGTGGAATATTCTCAGTTAAACCGCCGCCAGTGATATGCGCCATGGCATTTACTTGGGATTCTTTAATCAGCTTGAGCAAGGCCTTCACATAAATCCGTGTCGGCTCCATGAGTGCGTCAGCCAGTGGGCGGCCACCGCAGTCTTGATTGAGGTCAGCCTTAGTGACGTCAATGATTTTGCGAATCAGCGAGTAGCCGTTGGAGTGGGGGCCACTTGAGGTAAGGGCGATTAGCGTGTCACCAAGGGTCACTTTGCTGCCGTCGATAATCTCGGCTTTTTCCACCACGCCCGTACAAAAGCCTGCTAAATCGTAATCTTCGCCTTCATACATGCCAGGCATTTCAGCGGTTTCGCCGCCAACCAGAGAGCAGCCTGCCATAACGCAGCCATCACCAATGCCGGAAACCACCGCCGCCGCCACGTCTACGTTAAGCTTTCCAGTGGCGTAATAATCGAGAAAGAATAAGGGCTCTGCGCCGGTCACCACCAAGTCGTTCACACACATGGCAACCAAGTCTATTCCGATAGTCTCGTGCCGATTTAGCATCATCGCCAAGCGTAACTTGGTGCCAACACCATCGGTACCCGAAACCAATACAGGTTGACGGTAACCTTGGGGAATTTCACAAAGCGCTGCAAACCCACCCAAGCCCGCCATGACTTCAGGCCGACGCGTGCGTTTGGCCACGCTTTTAATTCGCTCAACCAAGGCATCTCCCGCCTCAATATCAACCCCCGCATCTTTGTAGCTAAGGGGCTGGTTGGTACTTAAAGGTAAACCGGGGTTTTGATGTTCGCTCATAGGTGGCTCATGAATTCATTAATGTAGAGCATGCGTGTCAGAACGCCTTGGCTCGTTAAGGCTGGGTTTGTCGGGCGGCTGAAACCGCTGCTGTTAAAGAGTCGTTACTAGTCGCTTAAAGTAAGTGTGCTGTAAAAAAGGCCGCCATTCTAACAGGATATTGTTTGCCGTTGTGCTCATGTCTAGCATTTTACTTGGCGGTAGTGGAACGTTTTTTATTCCGCGATTGCGGCGCTTGCAATCTATTTGAAACTTTGTCATTTTACGCGCCTTAGGCTATTTGCTGCGTACCGCAGGTTTAATTTAGTTGTATTTTGGTTTTTCACTTTTTTTGGGATCTTGAGGAGTTTTTATGAATAGTTTAGCTTTGCTTCTATAGCATTTTCTTGGTTTGACCTCAAAAGTTAGGTCGCCGCTGGTTCGTTATGCGGCTTGCATCTTTGTGGCTTTTTCAGCGGTTGCTCAGGCTGGGGAATCAACTATTTCGCCGATAAAAATTTATTCGTTGGTTGGTGGTAATGGTTCGGGAGGGAGCTCTATCGGTGAAATAACCAGTAATCTAAATGCTGTGCAGGAGGCATCTTTTGGTAGTTGTCCGCGTGGAGATAGCTACGATTGCACTAAATTTACTATAACTTCTGTTGCTCCCAATGGACTGTTCCCGATTGTCAACGGAGAGGCCACCTTTTACGATTTAAATAGAACAGCAACAACTGAAAGTAAGTCTGGGCCCGGTCAGCCCGTACAAACCAATACAGTTGAAACTGGTGGGTTAGGTATTTATCTTAGCTTCACGTGCCCTGCACCCTATGGTGCTGAAACCGTTGGTAACACGGCAGTTTGTAAATTGGTAAAGCCTGAAGCGCAGCAGTGTGCTGGTAACCCGATAAAAATAGGCACAGGTGAAAAAGTTGAATATGAAAAAGACTATAGTTCGGCTGATGGCGTTTTATCCTTAGAGCGTAATTATATCGATCAAGA
>JAYWHF010000225.1:0-4172 GCA_043777855.1 Gammaproteobacteria bacterium
CATGCATTGCCGGAAGCAGTGTAAAAAAAGCAATGGCACAGATCATCGACGAAAAGAGTGCCTGTGCTAAGGGTATTTCGGTGTTGGGTGCGGTAGTTGTTGCAACTATTGCGTTGGCGCCATTTGCAGTATTGTCAATAGGATCAGTAGCGCCAAGAGGATCAATAGCGTAAGTGGCGTCAGTTGTATCTGTGAGCGTATTGGTTTTGATGGTTTTTTTGTTAAACGTTTGTTTGTAAGCACCCTGTAGAAAGATCCATAGCGCAATCACTGTAAATAAGAGCATGCCGAAATTTTTTGCGATAAATATTTTAGCAAACGGCGAGCTCTCAGGTACGCCAAAAAGAACTTGACTGTCGGGTGCTGTATTGCTGGTCAGTAAAATCCAAATGTTTGCTGCATTAAAAGTTGTCATGGGATACTGACCCAGCGTGTCAATATATGCCAGCTTAAATGCTTGTAGAAAGTGCCCCGCCGCTATCGACGGCATAAAAACAAGAGCGCCAAGTATGCTGGCGATAAACACTCCCACAAGATTTTTTTTAAAGTTGCGAAAAAAGAGAAAGCCAAAAACTGGTGCAAAGGCGATCATCTGAAATTTGGTTAAAAGGGCCAATAGGAAAATGGGGACGGCGAAATAGCTAAAACGCTCGTGAAAGTTGAGCAAGAGCGCACAGATAACAATTGTGATGGGGATAAGATCTACTTGTCCCCAAATAGGGCCGTTGACTAAAATAGTAGGATTAAATACGGTTAGCATCATGACTATATGCAAGAGATGACGTTGCGCGCTAAAGCGATTCAGTAGTGAATAAATAATGGCAGTTAGAAAACAATGACTTAATACGACAGGAAGTTGCGTGAGAAATTTTAGAAAATTATTAGCCTCTACGGGTATTCCGATCGCTGAATAAAATTTGCTTAACAGATACAACCAATGAATATAAAAAGGCGGATAATTGGCGTTAAAGCCATCGTACCCACTGCGCGCTAACTGATTTATCCAGTCTTGCCAATAGCCTAAGTCAGCGGCGTAGCCTTTTAAGAACAGTAAGCAAAAGTTAACTAAAATAACGGCTGATAGATAGGCGTGAAGCACGCGCGATGATTCTTTCGTGTGTTGAGATAATGGCGATACGATTGTGCTGCCAACGGGCGCAATAAATGTTGTGACGTCATCCAAGAGTACTGACTCATCATCATTAGTAGTAGATGCAGCGATAATGTCCAGCTGATTGTCCACCATATTGTCTAGCGGATTATCTGATTCTTGCTCTGCATCTTGCTGTTGGCCAACACTCGTTTCGGTCATAGGAAACATCTCATTCTTATTCTGTTAGCTTATTGATCAGATTTTTTAACGACATCGCTAATATGATATTTAGGCCGTCTTTTAACTTCTTCGTATATTTTTGACATGTATTCGCCAATGATACCAAGACAGATTAATTGTACGCTGCCAATAAATAACAAGGGTAAAAGTACAGATGCCCAGCCAGGTACCGCGTCCTGGGTGAATAAACGAACTCCTAGTACCCAAAGGATCAGCGCAAATGACGCAATGCCGGAAACAAGACCGAGGACGGTAATCATGCGTAGCGGTGCCGTTGAGAATGCCGTAATTCCCTTCCATGCAAAAGATAACATTTTCTTCAGCGGGTATTTGCTTTCACCGGCTTCACGCGCTTGACGTTCGTATTCGACAACGGATGATTTAAAACCTATTTCGCGTACTATGCCGCGTAGAAATAAGTTCGATTCATCGTATTCTTGTAGCGCCCTGAGCGCGCGACGCGAAAGCAAGCGAAAGTCAGCGTGATTAAACACAAGATCAACGCCCATTTTCTTCATCACATGGTAATAGCCTTCAGCGGTGAATCGTTTGAAAAAAGTATCGGTGGTGCGAGCCGAGCGAACGCCATAGACAACTTCACTGCCCTTCAAGTATTCATCCACCATGGCTTCAATATTATCTGGGTTATCCTGCAAATCAGCATCGATACTTACCGTTACATCTTCAATGGTTGTGCAAAGACCAGCGTAGAGCGCATTTTGATGGCCTTTATTTCGAGAAAGTTTTATGGCTACCAGCGCTGGATTTTCATTCGCTGCTTCGGAAAGCAAGCGCCAAGTGGCATCTTTACTGCCGTCGTCTACTAAATAGATTTTGGACGCGATGGTGACTTTCTGTTTCGCGATTAACCGATCGCGCAGCGCCAATAATGTCGCCAATGTTTTTGGCAACATTTCTTCTTCGTTGTAGCAGGGCACTACTATCGCGAGCGACGGCGCTAGGATTTTGAGCGATGGCATGGTGACGGGTGATGATGCGTCGGCGGGTAAATTATTATTCATGTTAGTGGCCCTTATAAATCCACAATTTGTGTACTAGGAAGTTTAAAAATAGGGTAATCCCCGTTGCCAGAAATTGCGCCACTAAATAATGTTTAAGAATCTCAAAAAATAGAGCAAAGAGCAGTGTGTTAGTTGCCAAGCCCACGCTTACTGCGGCTACAAATTTAGGGAGTATTTTTGCATGGCTAGAGTTGCTGGAAAAGGTGAAGTGATAATTTGCCAAGTAGTTAAATATAGACGACAGAAAATAGGACAGGGCTGAGGCAAAGACCTCTGCCGCTATTTTGAATGATGTTGGCTGGAAGGCGGATAACACAGCATAGCCACTTGTCGAAACAATGATGTCCGTAGTCAGCTGGTATTTGACCAGCAGGGCGAGCAGTAAAACTTGAATTAATGTCGAGATGCTTCCGATACCAAGGTATTTAATAAAGTGCGTCATGGCGTCAATCTTATTCTATTTATTTTATTCTAGTGCATTGGCGTTGAGAAAATGCGTTATTTGAGCAGGTACATTAGCATATTTTAATTGTAGGTTGCTGGGTAAAGCGCACATCTCCCCAAAAGATAGTTGGGCAGAATAGAGCTAACGTGAGTTGTTGGCTTTGTACCGCGATCCTGAGTGTCACTCGTCGCAAGTTAAGGCGTTGGTACTTGCTGTTCGCACTATACCCCCCAACGCGCCTCCCGCTAGGCCTGCCTTGCACCTTGCTCGCCAATCTCGACAACAGCTGTTGCGATGAAATCCATGACGCCAGTAAAAAGGCAGATTATCTCTTGTGGGGCTCGTTAATTTTTAATACTGCTTTCAAATTGCATACCAGTAACGCCAATTGATTCATCCTCCAGCAAATATAAATAATCTCGCATTAAATCTTCCGGTGTTTTTACCGTGGTTGGATCTTCTCCCGGGTAAGCAGCTGCGCGCATTTTGGTGCGTGTTGCACCAGGGTTAATGCTGTTCACGCGAATGTTTGTGGTTTCGTCCAATTCATCGGCTAATGTTTGCATTAAATTTTCGGCGGCGGCTTTTGATGCGGCGTAAGCGCCCCAGTAAGCGCGGCCTTTGTAACCCACACTAGACCCCGTAAATAAAAGGGAGGCATGGGTGGCGCGTTCCAGTAAAGGCAGCATCGCTTGGGTAAGCATGAAAGGCGCATTCACATTAACTTGCATGCAGCGCAACCATACGTCGGGCGCATAATTTGCGATAGGTGTACTTTGGCCTAAGTCGGCGGCATTGTGCAGAATGCCATTGAGTTGCTTAAACTCCTCGTTTATGGCGTTGCTCATGTCAATAAAGCTTTGCTCGGTCGCGACTTGAAAGTTCATCGGGTAAATTGCCGGTTGCGGTTGACCCGCCGCTTCAATCTCGTCGTAAACCTGCTCTAATTTGGCGAGCGTGCGGCCAACTAAAATGACGGTTGCTCCGTGCGCTGCAAAGGTTTTTGCTGCTACGCGACCAATGCCGTCGCCCGCGCCTGTGACTAAAATAGTCTTACTGGCTAAACAGTTTTCGTTAGGAGTGTAGTTTTCTGGAATTCGCATAATAGTGAGTTTTACAATTGGTTTTCGTTTTTGCCACACACGATCAACGTTGGTGGCGAGGGAATACTATAAATATTTTACAACAATGGGCCAAATTTCGTCGGCGTGCTCTACTCGATAGTCTGCCTGCCAGCTGTCTATATCATCGGCGTTGTCAATGTAGCCGTAAGCAGCGGCAATAGTAATACTGCCGGCACGTTTGCCGCATTCGATATCGCGCTTATGATCACCAATAAAAATAATTTGCTCAGGTGTGCAACCAATTTGTT
>JAYWHF010000226.1:0-4159 GCA_043777855.1 Gammaproteobacteria bacterium
CCAATGAACTGGGGCAGTTTTATGGCTTGATTAGCGGCGGATGCTTGGAAAAATCGCTGCTGACAGACGTAAAAAAAGTGCTCACCTACGACCAGCCTCGGCGGGTTTACGTAGATTCAAGCGATGATTCTGAGTCCTCATGGGGAAGAGCACTTGGTTGTGGCGGCAAACTAACAGTTTTATTGCAGCCCGTTTGCAACGCTAACGATTATCAACAGTTGGCTGCTCTGCACCGGGCTTTACAGGTGCGCTCTGCCGTGAGTTATGTCATTAGCGTGGAAGACCATGAGGCGTCGAATAACCAAGCACTCAGCCCGCACGAATTGGCGGCACTCGGCATAAGTTGCGCGCGCGTCAGCCGGAACTTAATAGACCGGTCTGGCCGAAGGCTATTAATCATAGCGGTACAGTGTCAGACGCATTTGGTGCTATTTGGTGGTGGCGTTGATGCAATACCGCTGGTGCAAATGGCTGACATTATGGGCTGGCGAGTCACTCTGGTTGATCATCGAGCGGGATACGCCTTCGCCACGAGCTTCCCCAGTGCCCATGCGATTGTTCGAGCTGAGGCAGGTTCTTCTGAGGTCGCTGAGCTTGCCGATACTGCAGACGCAGCGATAGTGATGACTCACAACATGACCATGGATGCGGCCGCGCTGTGTGTACTTCAAGATTCCAAGGTTCGTTATGTTGGTCTGCTTGGCCCGGCACATCGTAAGTGTGAGGTATTGAAGCTGGCGGGGATGGATGTCAACTCCCAAGCCAATAACAGCCAGTCCGATAACAGCCAGTCCATTAACGGTCAGGCAAATGGCAACTTCATCGCTCGGGTTTATGGGCCTATGGGGCTTAACATAGGCGGAGATTTGCCCGAGTCCATAGCCCTATCCGCGTTGGCCCAATGCCATCAGATTTTGGAAACCTGTGAATTAGAGGCCTGTGAATTAGAAACCTGTGAATTAATAGCAGAGCCCGATGAATTAACAGCGGAAGTCGATGGATTGAAAAATCTCGAGGAGAATGGTTCCGTAAACAATGGTTCTGTAAACAGTGGTTCTGTAAACAATAGTTCCGTAAACAATGCCACCACGCCTTTGCGTCGTCAGTCGTCGATATGACCTTGCATACCTTAATACTGGCGGCGGGTGAGGGGCGCCGTTTTGGCGGGGATCTAAAACAGCTTGCATGTGTCGATGAACGAACTCTGTTAGAGCTTTGTGTGGATAAAGCCTGCGCACTCACGCCGAATAGAGTTTCTATCGTGCTGGGTTATGAGGCGAAGCAATTAAGCCCGCGGGTGGGGCAAGTGCATCAAGTAATAAACTCAGACTGGTCGCGCGGGATTGGAAACTCCATTGCCTGCGGTGTCGCAGCTTTGCCGCGCTCTGCCAGCGCTGTGTTAATTGTGTTGTGCGATCAAGTGGCTTTAAGTCTGGCGGATTTAGGCCGTCTGCGTGAGTGTTATGAGCAGTTGATTTACGCTGACAAAGGTGTGGATGTGCCTATCGTTTGCGCTACTTATGCAGGTGGCCAGGGTGTTCCGGCCATTATCCCGCGGCGACTGTTTGGTGAGTTAAGGGCGTTGGATGGTGATCTTGGGGCAAAAAAGCTCTTGTCTAGCCATCCATTTGTAGGGTTGGCGATGCCTCAGGCGGCTATCGATATAGATACTCAAGAGGATTTAGTTCAATTCAGGGCCGCGCTCGTCAGGGCATTCCCCTACCGGTTAACCTAATCATAGGGTCTATTTTTATAGCGCCGGTTAAATGTTCGATCGAAATGTTTTATATAGGATGTTCTGTAAAAGATGGTCTATCTAAACGGTCTGTCTAAATGGTCCAACTAAATGGTCCAACTAAATGGTCCAATTAAACTAAATGTCACAAGAGGAATCGTCTGTGAGCAGTTTAAAAATTAATGGGGTTATCCACGACGTGATTGCAGACGAAGGTATGCCGCTACTCTGGGTATTGCGTGATCTGCTTCAGATGACCGGCACGAAATTTGGCTGTGGTAAAGGCTTGTGCGGCGCCTGCACGGTACACATCAACGGTCAGGCCATGCGCTCCTGTCTTCTGCCCTTGTCGGCCGCGATAGGGTCGGAGATTACCACCATTGAAGGTTTATCCGAGCAAGGCGATCATCCGCTGCAAACAGCTTGGGTGGAGCACAAGGTTCCCCAATGTGGTTACTGCCAGTCGGGCCAGTTGATGAGTGCGGCCGCCTTGTTGCGTCAGAATCCCCATCCATCAGACGCGGATATAAAACTGGCGATGGCCGGTAATATTTGCCGCTGCGGTACTTATCCGCGTATTGAAGCCGCCATTAAGTCCGTTGCTGCTGTGCAATACCCTGCGCTCGAGCCCACGGCGGATGTCTTGGATAACTCTCAAACTCAGGCGGGAGCGGTTTAATGGCCATATTAAGTAAATTAAGTCGTCGCGAGTTTCTCGCACTGACCGGTGTTAGTGCGGCGGGGTTGGGGCTCTACGCGGCTATTCAGGGGGATGGATTTTCGGCGCGGCGGCCCTCCGCTTCCGTCGATACGAGCCACGGATTATCCTTAAATCTATTTGTTCATATCGCAAGTGATGATCAAGTCACTATTGTGGCCCATCGTTCGGAAATGGGGCAGGGCATACGAACAAGTTTGCCCCAAGTATTGGCCGATGAGCTCGAGGCTGACTGGGAGAAAGTCCAAGTACTGCAAGCCCTTGGCGATAAAAAATACGGTGATCAGAATACCGATGGCTCCCAAAGCGTGCGTAAGTTTTATCAAACTATGCGAGAAATGGGGGCATCAGCCAAGCTCATGCTATGCCAAGCGGCGGCGAACCAATGGCAGATACCCTTGGCTAGTTGCGTTGCGAGGGATCATCGCGTAACTAACGCGCAAAGCGGCGACTCGCTCGGTTATGGTGAGCTCGCCGCGGCTGCGTCGCGGCTGCCGGTGCCGGATGTAAAGCAGCTTATGTTCAAAACCCCGGACGAGTTCAAATACATCGGCAAGCCAATGGGCATGGTGGACTTCAAGGATATGGTGCGGGGAGCCGCCAATTACGGCATAGATACACAGTTGCCCGACATGGTTTATGCCAGCATAGAGCGCTGTCCAGTGCTGGGCGGGAAGGTTAAATCCTTTGACGCGGCTAAGTCGTTGCAGGTTCCGGGCGTACTTCATGCCATCAAAATAGAAGGTGGGATTGAGCCCGCCGGGTTTAGTCCCTTGGCGGGCGTGGCGATTATCGCCACTAATACGTGGTCAGCATTGGCGGGCCGGAAAGCGCTCAGCGTCGAGTGGGAAAACGGTGTTCATGCAACCTATGATTCGCAGGCCGAAATGGTTTCGCTGATGAAGGGGCCGACAGGCGACGCGAGAACTGTCGCCGCCCGTGGTGATATCAGCGGCGCGTTTACCCAAGCCGTCAAAACCTATGAGGCCGTTTACAGCATTCCCTATCTCGAACACGCCACTATGGAGCCTCCGGCCGCCACCGTTCGAATTACCGGCAATACCTGTGAGGTGTGGGCCTGCGTGCAAAACCCTCAAGATGCGCGGACTTTGGTCGCCAAAACAATTGGCTTTTCCGAAGAGCAGGTAACCCTTAACGTCACCTTGCTAGGCGGCGCCTTTGGACGAAAGTCAAAAGCAGATTTTGTGGCGGAAGCGGCGTTGCTGGCGAAGTTGACAGGCAAGCCCGTCAAGCTGACCTGGAGCCGGGAAGATACTTTTCGCAGCGGCTACTATCACGCTTTTAGTGTGCAACATTTCAAAGCGGCCCTCGATGAGAACCACCAAATTACCGGCATGGATTCGAGTGTGGTTTCGCCAACGATCATGTCCCTCTTCAAGGCCAATGAAACCTACTTGCAGGATTGGGAGTTGGAACAAGGCTTTTCCGTGATCCCCTACAATATTCCGCATTGGCGCGCACGTAACTTCCCTATCGCCGCCAATACTCGCATTGGCTGGATGCGCTCGGTCTACAACATCAATCACGCTTTTGCACTCAACAGTTTTATTGATGAAGTGGCGCGCTTGAAAAACCTTGATCCGCTGGAATATCAATTAGCCGCGATTGGGTCTGATCGTCTTGTGCAAAAAAATGAAAACGATAAACCCTCTGAACAAGATGATTATGCGTTTAGCACCTTGCGC
>JAYWHF010000227.1:0-4154 GCA_043777855.1 Gammaproteobacteria bacterium
ACAAAATAGCGTTGCGGGCCATGCGCTTAACCCAATGAATCAGCCTTGGTTATCACAAATTCCCATCGCATCACTAACGCGCGCTTATCGCGACGGCAATAATTATCAAGCTGAAAAAACGCTAACTGACATTTGCATTCAGCTGTGCGGTGAAGAGCTCGCAAAGGCGCTACTACAAGATCTATCGCTACTGCAAGATAAAGGTTTAAGTAAATTAACAGCGGAAGAAAAAATCGGCTTGCTACATCGTTACGAGAAATTTTCGCACAGCTCTATTGGCTATGAAATTATTGCGTGGCTCAAGGGGGAATATGTATTTGATCCAGCATGTCTTACTGATTAAGGCCGACAAAATAATTTACCGCAATCGATCTAGTAGCCAACGGCTAATCACGGCTAATTGTTCGACACACAGACTGTGTTCCATCGCATAAGATTCATACGTAACATTATATCCGCGCCCGCTCAATTGCCTGTAGGCTCGCTGACCCAAGGCTTCAACAACAACAGTATCTTCACTGCCATGCTGAATAAGTATTGGCGTTTTTTTGTTAGCGACATTTTCGCATAGCGAATCGTGGGTTGCAAAATAGCTCGATAATATTAACAAACCAGCCAATGGTTTTTCGTAACTCAAACCAGCTTCGTATACCACAGCCCCACCTTGTGAAAATCCCGCCAAGATTATTTTATGGCTTGGAATACCGCGCGACACTTCTCGGTCTAACAGTGCATGAACTTGCCGCGAACTCACCATCAACTGCGCAACATCCACTTTACGATCCACGCACATTTCTAAAATGTCATACCACGCCGGCATCACGTAACCATTATTAATGGTCACAGGTATGCTTGGTGCATGCGGAAAAATAAAACGAATATTTTCCATTCTACCTAACTGTAATTGAGGTACCAGTGACGCGAAATCATGTCCGTCTGAACCCAAGCCATGCAGCCAAATAACGGCTGCAGTTGCCGCCACTGCAGGATTCGTTTGTACGTCAACACACGGTAAATAAATCATGGGCGCTCTCTCTGGTTAAATATCAATCAAGACTAGGTTGCGTTGCGATTGAATTTCATGGAAAGCATATTGTAGCCCGCACAAAACCAATAAAAATACACTACACTTCTATTACGCCGCCATTACGCACTACAAACCATTGAATAAAACTCAATAAAAAATGCAAATCCATTATTCGTACAGCGCAGTTGCGCCACTAATTAGAGAAGCCCATGTCACAACATCATCCGTACAAGACCGTTGCACAACACACTGGCGCAATAGAAACTATTGATGCCATCATCTCGCCGCTAAGCCAGTTAAATATTTTGTCTAAAATGGAAGTTGCGATTCTTCTAGATTCAAGCCAGAGCGGGCTTTATAAATTATTTCGCAACTGCTCTCTTGCGGTACTAAACACTGGCAATGATCTGGACGATGGAAAAGAGCTGCTCGAACGCTATCACACTTTCGATATCAGTATTGTGCAACAAGAACGCGGCATTAAATTAGCCGTTAAGGCAGCTCCAGCCAACGCATTCGTCGACGGCAAAATGATTAAAGGCATCAGCGAACATCTCTTCACTGTATTGCGCGATGTGATTTACAACAGCGATCAGATCAACGGCAACTCCAAATTTAATTTAAAAACGACCGAAGGCATTACCGACGCCGTATTTCATATGCTGCGCAATGCCAATTTATTTGAACCCGGCTTGGACCCGAATTTAGTCGTCTGTTGGGGCGGCCATTCCATCAGCCGCGGCGAGTATGACTACACTAAAGAAGTCGGCTACCAACTCGGTTTGCGCGGGTTAGACATTTGCACAGGCTGCGGCCCGGGCGCCATGAAAGGGCCCATGAAAGGCGCGACCATCGGCCACGCCAAACAGCGGGTTAGCAACGGTCGTTATATCGGCATCACCGAACCTGGCATCATAGCGGCCGAAGCGCCCAACCCTATCGTCAACCAACTGTCTATCATGCCCGATATAGAAAAACGCTTGGAAGCTTTTGTCCGCTTAGGCCACGGCATTATTGTCTTTCCTGGCGGAGCGGGCACCACCGAAGAAATTCTCTATATTCTGGGAATTTTGTTACACCCAGAAAACAAAGACATTCCATTTCCGCTGGTATTTACCGGCCCCGCAACAGCGCGAGAATACTTCGAAAGAGTGGACAAATTTATCGGCGATACGCTTGGCGCGGAGGCCCAGTCACATTACAAAATTATTGTCGATGACCCCGAGAGGGTAGCACGCGAAATGGTCGATGGTATCAAGCAAGTGCGCGCCTTTCGCAAACAAAGTGATGATGCCTATTATTACAACTGGCAACTCAAGATTAGCCCCAATCTTCAGCAACCCTTTATTCCAACGCATGACAATATGCGCAATCTGGAGCTTCACAAAAATCAACCAAGCTACTTGCTCGCCGCGAACTTGCGTCGCGCCTTTTCTGGCATTGTCGCTGGTAACGTCAAAGAAGAGGGGATTCTCACTATCGAAGAACACGGGCACTTCGAGCTACATGGCGACTACGAAATTATGCATCCCGTTGATGAGTTACTGACCAGTTTTGCAACGCAAAATCGGATGAAATTACCCGGACGAGAGTACAAACCTTGCTACAGGGTCATCAAGTAAATGCCTAAATAAGGTCAATATCGGCGACACACTATAGTCAATGTCCTACACGAACTAGTGATTGCATCGACTATAAACACCTCGCATTAGTCTGGATAATGCTCGCCACTAGGAAGCAAACACTGATGTAATCAGACCAAGCACGGTCAATGGATGCGAATACCCCTTCAGGAGAATCCTAACCGATTCAAGATTGGCCACAAGGATCACTTAGGACACTCGCCAAAGGAACTCTACGTTAAGGGTATTTTTAACGGACCAAAAGGAGCGAGCTAGGTTACAAAAAGTGTAAGGACTAAAGTGTAAGGACTGCCGCTGTAAGGGCCGCGCAAGCGGCCCTATTTATTTCTACCCGAGCCATTCTTTACAATCACCACCTGCGCCAATACAATCGCCCGCTTTACTCTTCAACTATAAAACTCTTCAACTATAAACCTCTTCAACTATTTCGGAAGCACGCCATGATCACCCATGAGCCAAACCCCCTTTATATTGCTAATCCTGAGCGCTACACCCAAATGACTTATCAGCGCTGCGGCAACAGTGGCATTCGCTTACCCCGGTTATCGCTCGGTCTATGGCAAAATTTCGGCGCCCAAGACTCCCCGTCAAATTCCCGCGCAATGTTGCGCTGCGCTTTTGATTTGGGAATCACACATTTTGATTTGGCTAACAATTACGGCCCCCATTTCGGTTCTGCGGAAAGCACCTTTGGCAATATCTACAAACAAGATTTTGCGCGTTATCGCGATGAATTGATTATTGCAAGTAAAGCCGGTTACGACATGTGGCCGGGCCCCTATGGGATTGGCGGGTCACGTAAATATTTAGTGGCAAGTTGCGATCAAAGTTTGCAACGCACAGGTCTTGATTACTTTGATATTTTTTATCACCACTGCATGGATTCGGAAACGCCGCTAGCAGAAACTATGCAAGCGCTGGATTATATCGTTCGCTCAGGCCGCGCACTCTACATCGGTATTTCAAGCTACTCGCCCGAGAAAACAAAGCAAGCCGTTGATATTTTAAAATCGCTGGGCACGCCCTTACTCATTCATCAACCACGCTACAATATGTTTGATCGATGGATTGAAGATGGCTTAACGGATGTACTAAAACAAGAGGGCGTGGGCGCAATTGTATTTTCACCATTAGCGCAAGGCGTACTCACCAACAAGTATCTCAAAGGAATCCCAGAAGGTTCACGTGCTGCACGCGCAGAACAAATTTATCTCGGCGACGATGACATTACTTCTGAGAAAATTACCAAAGTGCAGGCACTTAACGCAATTGCTGAATCCCGTGGCCAATCACTGGCGCAAATGGCTATTGCCTGGACTTTACACAACGATGCCGTAACTACTTGTCTGATTGGCGCAAGCCGCCCAGCACAGATTGAAGATTCAGTTGCAGCACTTACGAATCTGAAATTTAGCGCAGCGGATATTGCGAAAATTGATGCGATTATTCGCTAACCAAAAACACCTCTACAAAACTCATTCATG
>JAYWHF010000228.1:0-4151 GCA_043777855.1 Gammaproteobacteria bacterium
ACTTAGCCAAAGTGCAAGCCAAATACAAAACTAAAGTGCCCGCTATGGATACCAATGGCTTGTCGCGTCGCGCCATCACGAGTTTAGTGGGGATATTGGCGTGGCAAGAGTTCTCCAAAGAAGACGTGCCTTTTTCGCTTAAAGCAAAAGATTTATTAATGGGCCCTAAAGGCATGGAGGTACTCGGAGGCTATCGGCCAGAAGAGCATATTGATAACCCCTACACCACGGACACAGCTGACGCTAGTTTGGTAGACCCTGTTTTCGCCAAGCCGCCAACAAAATTGCAATTAGCGATAAACCCAATAACGGGTTTAAAAAACTATATTGCTACGCCCACATCTGGGCAAAGCTTCCCCACGGCGGTGGAATATATGGCGAGCCGGTTTCAAAAAGCGATGGCCGCGGGCTACACCGATGAAGGCTTGCGTTATTTTGGTGAAGGGCTACACGTACTAGAAGACTTTTTTTCACACTCTAATTTTATTGAAGTGAGCTTAATCAAGCTAGGCTACACCAAAGTTGTGCCTTGGGTTAAAGTCCCCCTTGGTACCAAACGTATTCCCATAGTGACGGGCTGTTTTGGTCGTACGGATGTATTGGCGAGCGTCGGCCCCAAAATAGCCAACCTTATTCCCCATGAAGTGAAGGATTATAAGCAGATAAAACCCGGGGAGCGCACACCCACAGATCAAACCATTCTTATTGTACTAGGGGATTTAAAACAGTCGCAAAAAGCCGATAGTACGCAAAAAAACAGCAATTATCTCGGTATTGATGCCGCCAGCTCGTTGGATTGGTACAAAAAATACCTCGGCCTGCGCGATCTAGTTAATTCAGGTAAAGCGGATTGGAAAGCGGAATGGTTATTCAAGGCCATGCACTACAGCCTGCAAGGGTTTTTAGTGGCGACGAGTTTTGCAACTTACCTAATTTTTGAAAACGCCTCTCATTTGATCGATGATGCGCAAACATTGATGAGTGGCGATGTAGGGTTAAACCCAACCCATAGCCAGCTAGCGAAAGATCATGACGTTCATCACTTCCACAGTATTGCGGCAGAGATCGCAAAGCTAGCGGTGAAAAATGTTGGAACTGCAATGGCTTATCACATGCTGAAGAAGGGTAAACCTGCAGATCCTATAGCCATAGCCAAAAGTTATTTTGTACATCCATTGGATACCACGAATCGAGAGGTAGAACAAACATTAAGCGATTGGGCTCGCAGCCATCCCAGCAAAATGAAACGTGCAGAGTCATGGACTATATACGAACACCTAGAACATGAAGGCGAAGAGCAATTTGGCAATGCGCAAAAATATTTGAAGGAATGGAATGCGCGGCAAAAGCGTTGGGCACAACAATTCACAGATTATTTTTCGGGAAAATAAATGAATAGCACTTTACGAATATTAATAATTACCACTGTTATGGCCATTTCAAGTTGCGACAAATTGAAATCAATATCCGTGGCGCCACTCACCAGCTCAAAAGATTTTTGGATAGAGCGTTGTGAAATAAAATACCAAGGCAAAGACTTTCCTATCCGGGGTAGTGTAAGCGATATGGTGCAGCTGTTTGGCCCCTATGATCGTTTTGCAGATTTGGGGAACCGTTATTTTTGGGACGGCATTGGGTTGCAGGTTAATACGCTGTCATCTTCAGATCGAGTAAGAAGTGTAGACATTAACTTTAATCGGCTTGAATCTGGTACCGAAAAAGCATTAAGAAGTTTAGGTGCAGCAGAAGATATGCGTAAATTAACTGAAGAACAATCCAATATGCCTAAAGGTTTTTTTCACGGCGAGCTTGTTATGGAAGGCGCAAAGATTGGAAATACAGTAAATTTTAGTGAGATAAATGCTATTCGCGAAGAATACTTCAAAACGCAAACAGGCGTAGATGCACACGTGATTGCGATACAACAATCCTGGTCGGCTACCCGTTATGCATTTGAGAGAGTGTGTGCGGATGGCAAGCATCTTAGATTTATTTTCACGTTATTGTCTGGCGAAGATGTGGCGCCTAACCAAATGGAATCTTTAACTATTGGCTCTGATAATGTTCCCGATAGCTCAGTAACGCACGATGTGAAAAGGCGCGAGGAATAAAAATAAAGGCTTTCACTCTTGAGTACAAGAATGCACAGATTATTTTTCGGGAAAATAAATGAGTAGCACTCTATGGATATCATTACTCGCTGCTTTTGTGGCCATTTCAAGTTGCGATAAATTGAAAGCAACATCCGTGGCGCCGCTCACCAGCTCAAAAGATTTTTGGATAGATCGTTGTGAAATAAAATACCGAGGCAAAGAGTTTCCTATTAGGGGAAGCATAAGCGATATGGTGCAGCTGTTTGGCCCCTATGATCGATATGCCGAGAGGGTAGACGGGTATTTTTGGGACAGTATTGGGTTGCAAGTTAATAAGCTGCGAACCTCCGATCGGGTCAGTAGCGTTGAAATAAACTTTAATCGGCTTGAATCTGGTACCGAAAAAGCATTAAGAAGTTTAGGTACAGCAGAAGATATGCGTGAGTTAGCTGAAGAACAATCCAATTTCTCCAAAGGGTTTTTTCACGGTGAACTTGTTATGGAGGGGGCGCTAATTGGAAATACAGTGGATTTTAGCAAGATAAATACTATTCGCGAAGAATACTTTAAAACGCAAACAGGTGCAGATGCACAAGTGATTGCGATACAACAATCTTGGTCGGCCACCCGTTACGCGTTTGAAAGAAACTGTGCGGACGGCAAGCATCTTAGGTTTATTTTCACGTTATTGTCTGGCGAAGATGTGGCACTAAACCAAATGGAATCTTTAACTATAGGTTCTGATAATGTTCCAGACAGCTCAGTAACACATGATGTGAACAGGCGCGAGGAATAAAAATTCAATAGGGCGTAAAAATATGAGACGTATAATCTATTTGTTCATGTTGTTGGTATTGATGGGTTGCGCGAAAGACACCGTTGAAAATGAATTCACGATTCAATTTGGTGCCTTGGAGGGGGAGGAAAGCTTTACTCTGTTAGGGGATGAGTTTACCGCACTGACAACGGTTAAAAAGTCTAAAGATTATAAGTTTGGCTTTATCATTACCGCCAAAACTAAAAATCCCTTTAAATATTACACCATTTCATACTTGCCAGATGCGCCAAAAGTATTGACCGGTACATTGAAAGAAGAGGCGCTACAAAAGTTTTCTACAGGTATAAAATCTAGCGAAGATACCGCTGAGTCTTCAGTTGCTATACCCTTTTGGTTTGACGAGGGTGATCCAGTAGGAACGTATAAAATCGATTTATATATTAATGATGTAAAAGAAAAAAGTGTGGTTTTTAATGTGCAGTAAATCTTGCAGACAGCATCAATAAAAATAATCAAGCGCTTTAGTTGTCACTCAAACCGGCTACAGGTTGTTCTTGCGGGCTCAATTTTTTAGGAAAGACTGAAGATGCCTCAATGAGATGCCTCTCTATCGCCGTATGTGACTAACGCACCTACGGGCGTGAGAGCGGTGCGTGTGAGAGGACAGAGGCTGTGAGGCCTCCTCCTACTCGATTATGTGCGTTTAATAGAGATAAGCTGCGCCCGCCCCGGTCGTAGAATTGTTGGTCCTATCCCCGTTTAATCCCGTGGCGTTGCTGGATTCTCGGTGAGCCCCAACAGCCAGTGTTTTTCCGCTGTTATCCAATGCCAATGCATGGGCGAAGCGATCGTTCTTATTGCTATTGGGCGCCTTAACATAACTCTCCTGCGTCCAGCTATTTCCAGTTAATGAAAAGACGTATGCGGCTCCCGAAGCGGTTGACGACGTGTCAAGCCAGTCGCCGTTGATGCCTGTAGCCGCACTGGATTCATTGATCGAACCCACGGCGAGGATACTTCCGTCAAAGGAAAGTGCCGCGCTGCTGC
Organism: Gammaproteobacteria bacterium; assembly: GCA_043777855.1. Taxonomy (GTDB): domain Bacteria; phylum Pseudomonadota; class Gammaproteobacteria; order Pseudomonadales; family Cellvibrionaceae; genus Cellvibrio. The sequence goes on from JAYWHF010000228.1 coordinate 3,919, forward strand.
CGAATTGGTACCCAATTTGCGGATTCGATGGTTTGATGTAGTGAGCTTGAGTCCAATTGGTTTCGGCTCCCGTTTTCTTGAAAATATAGGCCGCACCATAGCTCGGGCTTGCAAAGCCAGAGAAAACATCGGTGTCCAAATTGTAATCGTCGCCTCTGGAGATTGACTTGCTCCAATCTGCCGGCGTGCCTACCGCCAAGGTGTTGCCGTCTCCTGACAAGGCAACGCTGTAA
>JAYWHF010000229.1:0-4141 GCA_043777855.1 Gammaproteobacteria bacterium
CGCCAAGCAATGTAAGCAAAGCTACCCAGTACCAGCAAGGTTATGATGGCGCCGATACGATGCAAGACATGGATGCTCAAACGGGCCTCTGCCGAAAGAACACCACCTTGATAAGTCTCATGCCCCAGCGGTAAAGAAAAAGCCGACGACAGGCTAAAGTGCTCTTGCCAGCCAGCTTCACACAACGGCAGTTCATGGCAAGCAACTGCTGCATAGTTAGCCGACGTCCACCCGCCCAAGGCTATTTGAGCAAGCAATACTGCCAAGGCCAACCAACCCAATAAGTGGATGCGCGCAAGCCCAGGCTCTGTCTCAAAATTTGCAGGTGGCGAGCATTTAAGCCGCAACAACATGAGCAGACTGAGCAAACTAAAACCGCCCAACAGATGCCCCATCACTACCAGCGGTAACAAGTTCAAAGTCACCGTCCACATGCCTAATGCCGCCTGAAACAACACCAATACTAGGATTACTGAACTCAACACTCGGTTTTGCTTAACCCATAGGCTCAATAAAAAAATAATGCCCACCATAAAACCAAGAAAACCCGCTACATAGCGATGATTCATTTCATTGTGCGCTTTGTGAGGAACCAACTCGGAATTCGGAAACTCTGTTTGAGCTTGAGCAATGTGCTCGGGGTGTTCAGGCACGGCAAGAAATCCGTAGCAGCCCGGCCAGTCCGGACAACCTAAGCCCGCTTCAGTTAACCGTGTATGCGCGCCCAGTAGAATTGTTACAAGTGCTACAGCAATCGCAATATTTATTGCCACTTTAAACATAGCTATGCGCCTACTCGATCATAATTCATCAAACGTAAAAGATCAGTGCGTATATCTTTTCCAACCACCAACATACCCGCCGGATTTGATGTTACTGGGTAGCGCAGCAAGACCAACCCCTGCTGATTAACAATCACTATTTGATTTTGTAGTTCTGGTGCAGACGCTGCTGGTGCATGCCACTTGATCGATGAAAACTTGGCGAGTTGCGAAGGGGATTCTTCCGCAACAAGAAGCGCACTAACCTCGTCTTGTTTACGCCCAAAACCAATGTAGAGTTGCTGCATTGTATAAAGTGCTAACTCGCAGGTTGTATCGCATTGCTGCGCTTGCACATAGACCAAGTGCCACTTTTTTTCCGAATGCAATGCTGATGGCAACAATTGAATTTCACGCTCAAGCCATTGGCCTTTATTGTTGGCTCCCGCTTTAAACCAGCCAAATTCCAACACTAATTTTGCAGCAATGAGCGGCACGCTACTGCACAACAAAAATAGAATTAAAAATGTAGACTTGCCGAGAGGACGACTATTTAGAGCCATTGGGGATCACCTTGTTAACACTTGCGGCCAAGGCCACCGCAAGCACACATAGACCGAGCAAGAACCATTGCAGCGCGTAAGCACGATGGCGTTCAGGTGGCATAACTACCGATTGATAATGCACCAAATAGGGCGAATTCTTAAGCTGATAGACCACACCAGAATACAGTGGGGCTTTTAGAGAAGCACCTAGCGCAACAAGATCGAGCTGCTGAATTCGCATGGGCCAGAGCCCGTTATCTTCAAAATTTTGCCCTAACCGAATCCCTCCAAAATGAGTACGTAACATTCCCTGAATTTCGAAGCTCTCCGCTATGTTAACTTTTGGTAATTCGGCGCGTGCAACCGGTGCCGCAAGCCAACCCAAATTAACCAGCAGCAAAGTACCTGTTAGATCTAAGCGCATGGGCACAATAACGTCATACCCGACACGTCCTTGCACGATCTGATTATCTAACAGCCACACCATCGGCGAAACCCAATGCGCATGTGCTTTAATATTCAAGCCATCTACCGCGTCAGGATCCAGCTGTTGAAATTTTTCTGCATCAACGACACCTTCTGTTTGCAACTGTGCTAGGCGTTGCAACAACACCGTTTTACCAGCGGCGCGATTGAGTTGCCAAATCGCCAAGCCCATTAAAAGACTGAAGCAAACAAGTGTCACAAGCAACCAGCGCAAGCGAATGACCCAGCAGCGATTAAACGCTATAATCTGCACTACCTACTCCGGGGTTATACCAACATGTTATTCAAAGCGTTATTGATTTGTTCGCTGCTCTTCGTCATCTTTAACTTATTTCAAGCACTGTATTACATGGTAAAAAACAACAAGGAGCAGCCCCACTTATCTAAGTTTCTCGGCCGTCGCTTGTTGTTTTCGGTATTTATTATTTTCTGTATTTTAGTCGCATTAGCCACAGGATTAATTACGCCGAACCCCAGCCCGTATTAAAGTATATAAACTACAACAAAAAGCGTTAACCAAACCACATCAACAAAATGCCAATACCAAGAAGCTGCTTGAAATACAAAATGGCGCTCTGGTGTAAAGTGATCTTTAAGTACAATGCGTAAGAAAACGACACTCAACAATATTGCACCCAAGGTTACGTGAAAACCGTGAAACCCCGTCAGCAAGAAAAAAGTATTGCCGTAGATGCCAGAATCTAAGCGCAAACCTAACTCGTGGTACGCATGGATATATTCCCCGACTTGTTGGTATAGAAATGCGGCACCCAGCAAAATAGTTGCCGCCAACCAAATTTTTAATTGCAAACGTTTGCCCTGCTCCAGCGCTACGTGAGCCACATGCAGAGTAACGGACGACGCTAAAAGAATTATCGTATTGTAAAGCGGTAAGCCAGTCCAAGGCATAGCCTGCGTTTCAGTTCCGCCCGGTGTCTTAGTCAACGGCCATACCGCATCAAAATTCGGCCAGAGTATTTCCCCTGTCATCGCTTTGCTACCGGCGCCATCTAACCAAGGCACCGAAACTATCCGTGCATAAAATAAGGCGCCGAAAAATGCCAAAAAGAACATCACTTCAGAAAAAATAAACCAGCTCATCCCTTGACGAAATGATCGATCCATTTGCGCACTGTAGAGCCCATCCATCGATTCGCTAATAACATTCTTAAACCAGCCTGCAAGCATAAAAAATAACAATGCCAAACCGGCGATCAGCAAATAGATCCCTACACCCGAACGATCTCGGGCAATATCATTTATCCAATGCGCCGATCCATAACCAATAAAAAATAACGCCACTGCGCCGACTATTGGCCAATGGCTTTGACTGGGAACATAATATTTTTGTGTGCCGTTCTGCATGCTTTGCTCTCCCGCTGGTCGCGACTTTTCGATAAGCTTACTTAGGTTTTTAAATTAAATGATTCATGGCTCTAATTCATTAAAAAAACTGACGTCAATGAGCATCAACTTTGTACAACGTGTAAGACAAGGTGACCGTCTTTATATCTTTCGGCAGCGCAGGATCTATATAAAACTGCAGCGGCATAAGCTTAGTTTCTCCGCCGTTGAGCGGTTGCTCCACAAAGCAAAAACACTCCATCTTTTTAAACTGCTCAGCTGCCAAACCAGGCGCTACAGATGGCACGGCGCGCCCACTCATGGGTTCCGCTGTCAGGTTCTGCGCAGTGAAATTAATTCGCTTTACTTCGCCGGGATACACCACCATTTGCGCTATTTCCGGTTGAAATTTCCACGGAATGGAGGGGTCGACAGTCGCTAGAAATTCAACGGTGACTTGGCGCTCTCGATCTATCACCACCGAAGCAACAGCCGCACTATTTTCTGTTTTACCGTTCAAGCCCGTTAATTCACAAAAAACATTGTACAGGGGGACAAGCGCAAACGAAAAAGCGAACATGCACACCCCAACAACCAACAGCTTCACGATCAAGGGCTTGTGCATGTCCGCGTTATCTCACTATACTATTTGATGTGTGGGGGCGTTTCAAACGTGTGGTACGGCGCAGGCGAAGGAATAGTCCACTCCAAACCTTCAGCACCTTCCCACACTTGGTCAGTTGCTTTTATGCCTTTGCCACGGATGCATTTAATAAGGACCCAGACAAATATTAGCTGCGATAGACCAAACAACATTCCACCAATACTAATAAGCGCATTAAAGTCCGCAAATTGCAGCGCATAATCTGGAATGCGGCGCGGCATTCCAGCAAGACCGACAAAGTGCATCGGGAAAAACAATAGGTTTACTGACACCAACGAGCACCAGAAATGCAGCTGCCCCAAGCGCTCGTCATACATTACCCCAGTCCACTTGGGTAACCA
>JAYWHF010000230.1:0-11758 GCA_043777855.1 Gammaproteobacteria bacterium
ACTGGGGTCGGAATTTATCCCGCAGTTGGATGAAGGTGACATAGCACTGCACGCGTTACGTATCCCGGGTACTGGGCTGGAACAGGCTGTCGCCATGCAATCATTGCTGGAAGCTCGCATTAAACAGTTTCCTGAAGTAGAGCGAGTGTTCGCCAAGATGGGCACGGCTGAGGTGGCCACTGACCCTATGCCACCCAGTGTTGCGGACAACTTTGTCATCTTCAAGCCACGCGACCAATGGCCCGATCCCGGCCGAACTAAACAAGATCTTGTCGATGCCATTGAAGATGCTGTGAAGCAAATTCCCGGTAATAACTACGAGTTCACCCAACCCATTCAAATGCGCTTCAACGAACTCATTTCCGGCGTGCGTTCAGACCTTGGCATAAAAGTGATGGGTGACGACCTTGATTTATTGCTGGCTTCGGCCAACGAGATTTTGGAAGTACTTGAAAAAGTAGAGGGCGTTGCCGACGCGCGAGTTGAACAAGTCACTGGCTTGCCAATGCTTTCAGTGATTCCTAATCGCCAGGCGCTCGCCACTTATGGTCTGGATGTCAGCACTCTACAAGACGTTGTGTCGGTGGCGCTTGCAGGAGCGTCAGCCGGTTTAATTTTTGAAGGCGATAGACGTTTCGAACTTGTAGTAAGGCTTCCTGAGCATTTACGGCAAGATCCAGCAGAACTGGAACGCTTACTGATTCCTATCGATAAGGCTCCAGGATTTGTACCGCTCTCCGAAGTTGCCCGCTTGGAACTTACCAATTCACCGAACCAAATTAGTCGTGAAAATGGAAAACGATTAGTGATTGTCACCGCCAATGTGCGCGAGCGGGATTTGGGTTCGTTTGTTAAAGAGGTCCAAACTCGCGTAGCAACGGATGTGAAATTGCCTGCTGGTTACTGGCTTGATTATGGCGGTACGTTTGAGCAGCTTGAATCCGCCAGCAAACGCTTAAGCCTAGTCGTCCCGGTCACATTATTGTTAGTGATTGGATTGTTGGTAATGGCATTCGGCTCACTAAAAGATGCGCTCATTATTTTCACCGGCGTTCCTCTCGCACTTACCGGCGGCGTGCTCGCGCTTTGGCTGCGCGATATGCCTATGTCAATTTCGGCGGGCGTGGGGTTTATCGCGCTGTCGGGTGTCGCTGTGCTTAATGGTTTGGTGATGCTCTCGTTTATTCGCGATCTTTGGCAAAAAAATGGTGAGCTAGTTCCCGCTATCATCGAGGGAGCACTAACGCGCTTGCGACCCGTGCTTATGACGGCGTTGGTTGCAAGCTTGGGATTTGTACCTATGGCATTAAATGTAGGAATCGGTGCGGAAGTGCAGCGGCCATTAGCAACTGTGGTGATAGGCGGGATTATTTCATCAACTCTGTTAACGCTGTTAATTCTTCCTGCGCTTTATCGCATTGTGCATGGGCGTGTTAACGATCAAAAAAACGTGTAGAAAAAATGAAAGCTCAGTGAAACTCATATTTCACTGAGCTTTTTACGTAGCGAAACTGCAGCAAAAAACAAAAACTGGGGTCAAAACTGGGCTAAGAGTAAATTTTAGGTTAACCCTCTTTGCTCCAGATTTCTTTAACACGCTTGTCACGACCACAGCTCTTACGATAAAAATTGTAACGTATGGTATTTTTCTTGTAGTAGTCTTGATGATAGTCTTCCGCTAGATAAAACTCGCCTGCTCCTACAATCTCGGTTTCAATAGTGCTAATTTTTCCGTCTTTCAAAATTGCATTTTTTGTCGCGTTGGAGATGTCGAGTTCTTTTGGCGAACCGTAAAAAATTACACTGCGATATTGAGGGCCGTGATCACAGAACTGTTGTTTTTTCACTGTAGGGTCTATGTGCTTCCAAAAATAATTAACGAGAGTTTCATAACTTAATTTTTCAGTATCGTAAGTCACTCGCACTGATTCAGCGTGTTTTGTGCTGCCAGAGCTTACTGCTTCATAAGTGGCAGTTGCTTTAGTGTCACCGCTGTAGCCTGACTCGGCCGTTAAAACACCGGGCAGCTTTTCAAAATCTGCTTCAAGGCACCAGAAACAGCCGCCAGCAAAAACAGCCGTTGCTTTTTCAGCGCTCGCCGTTTGAATAACGCTGAGCAATATAAACGTCGTTAAAAATGTAGCGGCTAATTTCATGTGCGTAACTCCGGTAATTGTTGATCATTGGGAATAAATTCCAGCGCCAAGCCATTGTTGCAGTAGCGTAATCCCGTGGGCTTGGGGCCATCGTCAAAAATGTGCCCTTGGTGACCACCACAACGAGCGCAATGGTACTCGGTGCGTGGATAGAGCAGTTTGAAGTCCCTTGATTTGCCGATGGCATTCGGTAAGGCGTTAAAAAAGCTTGGCCAGCCCGTACCGCTATCGTATTTATATTCACTGTTAAAGAGCGGTAGGTAACAGGCAGCACAAATAAAAATACCCGCACGCTTTTCGTTGTAAAGCGGGCTAGAGTGGGGTGCTTCTGTCGCCTCTTTAAAGAGAACATTGTATCTATCACGGGGCAGTAGTTTTTCCCAATCCGCCTTGCTCTTTTTAAGTTCGGTGATGGCTTTGGTTTCATTGGAAGCAAATGCGGATAGACCGACCGGCAGCAATGATCCCGCCACCATTAGTTGAAAATAACCGAGTAATTTACGACGATTCATAGCCTAGCCTTAATTACGTTGATGGGGGGCATAACCCGCGAATAACCCGCGTAGGATTATAGTTGCTACAGCATGCTACTTATTGATGCTCGAGTACCGTAAAAGTTACAAGCATTTCAAGTTTAATGAGCTTCGCTCGTAAAAGCATCCCGAAAACATCACGAGAACATGTCTAAATAGCTCAGATTTAGCGCGCTCAACGCACTAGCATCTTTAAGTGGCCTTCTTTAAAAAAAATCTGAGATATTTCGCTGGCGTTTTTGAGCAAGGTAGATAAATCGGGATGACCCGGACCGAGAACTACAAATGCTTTTGCAGTTGCATCCGCATCATTAAGCAGCTCGGTCTCTTGAATGGCATTTCTCAAGGCTTCTACTTTCAATCCATCATCTTTTATTTTACCCAGCTGAAAGATCATCCAGCTTAGGGACAAGAAACGGTTCTTTTCAAAGATAAGATAGCTTTTTTGATTCTTCACAGGCGCGAGTTGATTGAACCGCGAAGTAACAATTTCTTTTGTTAAATATTTTTTGGAATAGGTTTTAATCGGCTTTGCTTCTTCAAGTCTAATAACACCGCGACGCTGCTGATCTTGAAGAGCTTGGGGGTAAATACTTAGCCACCGCAGTTTACGCCTAAGCTCATGGACATCATCTTCAATGTTGTCGAAATTAAATTCCGTAGCGGCTACAAACTTATGGATATCGTCGATTTCTTTTGCGTAAAATAATCGTAGCTCTTCGACTTCTGTTACTTCATCTATCCATTTTATACTTTTCAATTTCTTCGATATTTTCTTTAATCTTTCGCCATCTAGCCAACCTTCTTTTTTTAGAAGAAGGTTAAGGTCGTGAATTTTTTCTATTGTCTTATGAGCTATATGGATTTTTACGGCCGGCGGGATAGCCGTATTCGAGGAAAACTCTCGTTGATAAGCGGCGTAATAATCCAAGGCGCCAAGGCTGTCTTCGATTTTTTTAACGCGTTCCTTTAGGCGAGAAAATATCTTCTTATCAATTAACTCAGCATAAACGATCGCTAAGGATTCAAGCATAAACATTGGCGTGCGCAGGTCATGTAAAAATAACCAAAGCGCTGGATTTTCTTTGGTCTGCGCTTGATCAAGCAAAGCCTTAATTTTTTCGAGTTGAAGATCGAATCGTTGTTGTCCAAGAGCCATAATAATGTGAACCTTAAGGGGTTAAGTGCGCACGAAAGCCTAAGTGCCCGTTCTAATTAAAGGCCTAAGTACTCGCTCTAATTAAAAGCCTAAGTGCCTGTTCTGATTAAATTTTTCCGGATTCTTAGGCGCTAACCGAACAAGTTTAGCAATAACATCACCCTCGATCAACGCGATTCTGGGTAATTTCGCCGTTATCGACAACTCTGTTTTGCTACTATGCTTAATCACGCCTCAGGATGATCTGATTCCAGTGGATCCGAGTCTATTGATTCCACCCCGTATATTTTCGTGCGGCTTGCTATCCCTCTGCTAAACTAAAGCCAGCACTAAAAATATGACCTGGCTCATTTCTTCCGTTGTTAGTTGATGTTTACGAAATTAACATACTATTTAAATGCAGTATTGCTATATAAAACTTTTGGAAATTGTTCTGTTGGCTCCTGCCCATTACATTTACTCTAAAAAGTATCGGTGATGCTTGAGCAGTTCAACCAGATGCCATTTATGAAAAAGCCTGTTACATACTTGTTTGCTGTTGTGATTATTCTTCTTCGCAAATTTATAGGCTTGTAAAATTATGAGCCAAAAAAAATGCTTTGCTATTTTCATTCAAAGCAATAAGTCGATAGGGGCTTCATCGGCTTTTTGGCTGCGTTTATTCGCGTTGTTTATTGTGGTATCTATACCAAATTTTGCTAACGCTGCTCGTATTCCTGAACAAATCAGTTTTCAAAATATCGTTGAAAATAAAGAGTTTTCGATGGGTGAAGGGTCTGCATTTTTTCAGGACAGTGAAGGATACATGTGGTTAGGTGGAGGTAATGCTCTCATTCGTTATGACGGTTATGAATTTCATCAATTTGATGTTATCGCGGATGTAAACAATCCTCGCGAGAAACAACCAGTTTATATTGTCAACCAACTCTTTGAAGACAGCCGTCATATTATTTGGGTCGCTACCATGGTAGGGCTACGGCGCTACGATCCTCAAACCGAAAAGTTAATCAAACAAGAAGATGATGAGCGTCAAGATCTAAAGATTTCAAGTGTCAGTGCCTATCGCGTGCTCGAGCTGCCCAGTGGGGAAATATTGGTTAGTACTAGGGCGGGGTTAGTTGTCATCAATCCGCACACCAATCGATATGAAGTGATTGTTCCTGATGCCAAAAAACAAAACTGGATTAATGCCAGTAATATTTTTAGCACTTACCTGACGCCCAGCGGTGAACTATGGTTGGGTACAGATAAAGGTTTAGAGCGTGTCGACTGGACGACAAAAAATTTTACTCAGGTTCAATTTAATCCGGATGATCCAGAGTCTGCGCTCAACTTGCAGGTAAAAAATGTGCGCGACATTGTGGCCGATAGCGACGGTACACTTTGGCTCGCAACAAAAAATGGTTTAGTACACTACGATCCAACTACACATCAAGGCAAACTTTACGCAAATAACCCAAGTGATCGCTATAGCCTAGGCGGCAATGATCTATACAAATTGCTGATAGATTCACAAGGGCTGTTATGGATCGCCTCGGATGGCGGTGGGGTTTCCGTTTACGACAAAGAAAAAAATCATTTTGTTAATTATCAAGCGGAGCTTGGGCGTGCGGGTGCGCTCAATACCAACAAAGTACGCACCCTCTACGAAGATCGAAATGGGGATATTTGGGTGGGGAATTATCCTGTTGGTGTTAATTTTTATGATCGCTCAACAGGACCCATTACGACCTATGCCGCGAATATCGCAAACCCCAAGAGCCTTAGTTTAACCTCGGTATTATCGGCATCAGAAGATGTCAGGGGCAATTTATGGCTGGGCACTGACGGTGGCGGATTAAATTATTTTGATCGAGAAAAAAATGAGTTCACCCATTTCAAAAGCAATCCTAATGACCCTACCACTCTTAACGGCGATTCAGTGCTCACAACCTTAGTTGATTCTACGGGCTTGGTTTGGTGCGGCACTTGGGGCAATGGTTTGGCAAGCTATAATCCTGTGGAAAAAAAATTCACGCGTTATCCATTTTCTGACAACGCCAACCTAACCGCTAATGGAGGCAGTTCTACGATATTGAATAGCGCTATCGTCTGGGACATTAGAGAAGATAAGCATCACATGCTATGGATTGGCACTCATACAGGTGGAGTAAGCAAGTTTGACCCGCGCACAAAGCTCTTCACTGCATATGCGCCTATTGCGGGTGACCCTACTTCATTGAATTCACACATGGTTTGGAAAACCTACGAAGACTCCCAAGGTAATCTGTGGCTTGCAACAACTCAAGGTATAAGTTTGATGAATCAAAAGGACGGTACCTTTAGTCATTTTATCTCAAACCCTAAAGACCCAACAACATTGAGCAACTCAAATGTTCTTTCAATCTTCGAGGACACTAAAAAAAGACTTTGGTTTGGCACGTCTTCCGGCCTGAATTTGTATAACGAAAAAACAAAAACGTTTACCGTTTATAATAAAAACGATGGTTTTTTTGATAATGTTATTCGCGATGTATTGCAGGATCGTGACGGTAATCTCTGGGTGAGTACCAATAATGGATTTTCTTCGTTTAACCCTGATACGAAAAAAATTAAAAATTATTCGCGTATTGCCGGGCGCATGGTAGGGAGGTTTGCAAACAATTCTGGCGCGCTGAGCAGTCGTGGAGAAATTATTTTTGGCGGTGTGGAGGGATTACGAATTTTTAGCCCTCAAGAGCTAACCGAAAATAAAAAAAAGCCACCGGTTGTATTGTCAGATTTCAGACTTTTTTCTGAAAGCATCGTTGCGGGTGATGAAGATGGAATATTAACTCGCGTTATTAATCATACCGACTCCATCACCTTAGATCACACTAAAACCATGTTCGCCTTCAGCTTTTCTGCACTTAACTTCAGGGATCCTGAAAAAAATAAATACACTTATAAGCTGGAAGGTTTTGACAAAGACTGGTTAAGTGCGAGCAATCAACGAATGGCTAAGTACACCAATCTTGACGCCGGCAACTATGTCTTTAAAGTTAAAGCTAGCAACAATGATGGCGTCTGGAATGAAGAGGGTACATCGATAAAGATAACTGTTTTAGCGCCTATTTGGAAAAGCTGGCCAGCGTATTTTCTATATACACTGACCCTTATATTGGCCATCGTCCACCTAGCGCTGTCTCAGCGAAAAAAGCTAAATGATGCCAAGAAAAAAATTGCACAAGAGCGTGCATTGAATGAGCGAATGAGAAATCTAGATGCGCTTAAAGAAAATTTTCTTGCCAACACATCCCATGAATTGTGTACACCAATCAACGGCATTATTGGGTTAGCAGAATCAATTAATGAAAATTATGCAGAGCTATCAACAGAAGAAATAGAACAAAAGATAAAAATGATTTTGCGTAGCGGAAAGCGCCTTGCAAATATCGTGAATGATATCATCGAGTTTTCTCAGTTAGCCAACAACGAACTTGTGTTAACGCTCACTAATGTGCCGTTGCATCGCACAGTAACTCGAGTGTTAGGTGATCTACAGGAAAATATTGGCACTAAATCGCTGGTGCTGAGTAGTAATATTTCTGATGATGTAAACGTTTTTTCTAACGAGCATCGCTTAACGCAAATACTTCATCACCTTGTAGAAAATGCTATTAAATTTACCCGCAAAGGTTCTATTCGAATTTTTCATTACCAAGATGAGAAATTCGATAATATTAGTATTTCGGATACGGGTATTGGAATTGCACCAGAACATATAGAGAGTATATTCACGGCTTTTCAGCAAGTCGATGGTTCTACAAAACGCGCAAGTGAAGGCGCAGGGTTGGGATTATCTGTTATTTTAAAATTGGTTGAATTACATAGAGGAAAAATAAATGTTGAGTCTGTTGTTGGCGAAGGAACTACGTTCAGAATAATGCTCCCCCGTGCCGTTGTTCCGGCAACATCCCAGCTCCAAGAGGGTGCTGGCGGCAATACTCAAGTAGCAGATACTCAACTATCCACGACAACAAGAATTCCTTTACTGGATGAAGTTAATCACAAGATACACACGGTGTACTTCAACAGTCATTTGTATGCCGATGAAACATCGGTGCCAGAATATGTTGGCGCGGATAGAAAAGCCAAAATTCTTATTGTTGATGACGACGCCGTCAATCGTATGGTTATAGCGGCACACCTGCGAAAACAACAGTTTGAAACAGTGGATGCCGTTGATGGCTATGAAGCCCTAAAAATAATTTCGGAGCAGCACGACATTGATCTTATTGTGCTAGATGTCATGATGCCGCAAATGACCGGATATGAAACCTGTGAGAAAATCCGAAAAGTACATAGCTTACACATGTTGCCTGTTATTTTTCTAACAGCAAATCACCAAGTAGGTGAAGTTATCAAAGCGTTTTCAGTAGGCGGAAGTGATTTTTTAACCAAACCTATTGCGGGAAAAATGCTCTGTGACAAAGTCAAAACCCACCTCATGTTGCATGAGCAAATACGGAAAATTGATTTATGTGTTGACGCGATCAAAGCAAAAAATCAACAAAAATCAATCGCAGATAATGCCCCACAGTGGGATGCAGATGTGGCCAAGCAACACTATATTTCCTTGCAGCAGGTGATTGTCAATATCGTTGAGCAAGCCTTTCGCCTCATATCGCCCGCAGAGATGATTGGTTGCTGGATTAAAAATGCAAACAATGATTTTGAATGTATAGAAAATTCACCCTCCTTGCCAGCTATAGCACCCCATAAGCCTTTGACGTGGAAAGAAATGGAAGCGCTGACGGATATTGTCGGAAAAGAAAATAAAAACATCTCGCTGATCAAAAACCTTACTGAAGCCGCCAGCACTGGCCGCCTTGGAAAAAACTTTGTGAATGCTTGGGAGCTGTACTGTGAGCTAATATTCCGCGATAATTTTATCGTTGGGTTTATCATTATTGGCGGCAGCACGTCTAGCTTCATGATGCCAGAAGATAAAGACATACTTTTGCAATGCCAAACGCACATCGCTGCTGCCTTTAAAAAAATGGAGAGAATAAAAGCGCTGAATGTAGCGCTTGAATAAATAAGTTTTGATTGAGGTTAAAAAAGCCGCAGGTTCTTCGATTGGTTTAGACTGGGCCTGATGTAACTTCTAACAACAATGGTGCTTTCTCAAGCGGTGCAGTAGGAGCTTCGCTCGCCCCTTTTTTTGCTATCGCCGCCGCCGTTAATAAGTGGCTTGAACTCTTTGCAGTCTTATTTTTTCCCTTTGCTGATTTTCGCATGACTTTTAATGCGGCTTTTTCTTTCTTGCTAAAATTAATTTTCTTACTCAATTTCCTGCTGGCAAGAATCTTAGCAACTTTTTTTGTAAATTGCTGGCTGGCTTCTTGTTCTTTTTTAACGTTATTAAACTGTTTAGCAGCCGCTATAACCGCCAACTCTTGTTCAGTTAACCTAGCCTTGGCTAGGGCTAAGCGATTCTGCGCCGCAACAGAAGTGCTCGTATTTCTCAAAAGGGCCTGAACTTTCAGCTGGGTAGCCACGGCAATCTTTTGTGCAGCCATAAACGTTTTTTCCGCCTGTAAGTACTCTTGCGCTCGCGCGCTGTCAATTTCTTCCTTTATTTTTGCGATTTGTTGTTCTATATCCGCAACAGCGATATGAGTTTGAAGATTTAACGTCATTATAAGATCCCGATAATAATGAAAAGCTATGGGCAATTAGCCTATCAGCCAAATTCGTACTTGGCTACCAAAAATGTGTGACAGTATTGTGACAGCGTATTCATGTCTTTAAGGTTTTCAACATGCCGTGACTGCTGCTTTGCTTACATGAGAGTACGATTGATTAGTTTTATCTATTGAACCTAGTAACTATTTTATTGAGTCTAGTAACCATTAAATAGCCTGACGTTTTCTTGGGTTCAAGGGCATACCAAACCAATTGCTCTGTCGGCCACTGCAGAGAGCATTTTTTAATCAATGCGAAAAAGGGGCTGCGCCCAGGATCCGCCAGCACGAGGCTTTTTACACCCGCTTGCGCCGCTCTCTTAAGCATGGAGAACCACTCATCGGCGAGCGCGTCCCAAAAGCAAATATCACCGCCCACGATAATATCAAAATTGGCTAAATCTTTTTTCCTCATGTCTTTCATTGCTCGAGCCAGCTTTTTTATTTTTACGCCGTTAACGTCGGCTTGCGCATCTAAAAACGGGAAAACATCTTTGTCGATGTCCATGCCCGTGACATGACAATCCCTGCGCGCAAAAAAAATTGATGTTGGCCCCCAGCCACAACCTACATCGAGGACGCGAATTTTTTTTGCAGGTTTATTATTGGTAAAGTAATCCATAATTAAAAAACTGGAATCCCAATGGCGATCGCCATGAGCGCTCGGCACTACGTCTTTTTTTATTTTTATAACCTCTGGATGTTTTTCCTTAAATAGCCAGACGCCGTAAGCGGAAAACATATTTTTTTGAGGCGGAGCTATAAGTTCAGGCACAGGATTTTCTCACTAAAGGGCAAATTTGGCGCTCAAAGGCTACGTGCCGATTGTTACAGATTTAGGATCTTTATGCTGCTATGTTTTTCAGTAGTGTCATTGCGATACTATAACAATGTTCATTTTTTGCGGTTTGGGTTGGCTAGGGCCTATGCCAAGCAGCCAAATTTTGGCGTGTCATAATTTAGACATAATCTAATGGTTCAGACTAGGTTTTTAACAAGGGGGGGCTTAATGGTTATCTCGGATTCCAATTACGGTACGGACAAAAATGGGTTGATTTGTGGATTTTTGCTGGGCCCCAACACTTTACCCCTTGAGCTTGAAAGCGAGCAAGCGGCCCAATGGCTCACCGCTCACCAAAATTTACTGGGTGATGACTTTGTGTGGCTGCATTTTAATCTTAGCCATTCTTACAGTGAAAAGTGGCTTCTTGCACACGCTAATCTACCGAAAGAATTTTTTGATACATTACGTGAAGATTCACACTCGACAAGAATCGAACGAGTTGAGTCCACTTTATTAGCGGTAATTAATGATGTGCATTACGATTTTTCATTTGAGGCTTCTGAGATTTCGACACTTTGGCTGAGCGTGGCACAAAGGGTTGTTATTTCTGCACGGTCACGCCCATTACGCTCAATTGATGAACTGCGGGAATCTGTGCGCCGTGGTGAGATGATTCGCTCGCCGCTGGCGTTGTTGATTCGATTGTTGCATGAACAGGAAAATGTGTTGGTCGGCATCATACGTCGCGTCACCGTTCGTATCGACTCGGTAGAAGATAAATTGCTCGCCGGAAAGGTAGGTGTAACTCGAGCGGAACTAGGTTCCTTGCGTCGCTTACTCGTGAGATTGCAACGCTTATTGGCGCCGGAGCCAGCCTCGCTCTTTCGCTTACTGCAAACACCGCCAGAATGGACTGACGAAACCGACAGCATGGAACTGCGCCAATCAACTGAAGAGTTTAGTGTGGTGTTGCACGATATGAGTACATTGCAAGAACGCATTAAATTGTTACAAGAAGAGCTTGCCGCACATGTTAACGAGCAAAATAATAAAAGCCTGTTTGTCTTGACCGTTGTAACCGTGTTGGCGCTGCCAATTAATATTGTTGCCGGGTTACTCGGCATGAATGTCGGCGGCATACCGTTAGCGGATGACGAGCATGGCTTTTTGTCTATAGTAACGCTTATTTTTTGTTTTACAGGCGCCGTTGCTTGGTGGGCGTTTAATAAACGTAAAGGATAATCCAGTGGTTAACGGGGCAGGGGGTATGCATTCGAAAAAAATGCTGCGCCTCCTGATTAAGTCAACATAGTTTATTTGTAACAATATTTTTATAACCTCAAGCGGTCTAAAATACTGATCTATTTTCTTATCCATAACATTACACGCAAATAGAGGTGGCATCATGCCGAACAAAC
>JAYWHF010000231.1:0-11757 GCA_043777855.1 Gammaproteobacteria bacterium
CTACATCAAAAGCCCCGCAATTGACTATAGGTAACAGTAATGTTCGCCAAGTAGAAAATCTTTATTGCTTAAACGATTTGCACAAGGCGTCAGGCGGTGAAGATAAAAATCAGCCTAATCGTTTTTTAAGGCTTGATACCGTTCAAGAGTTAATCAAAGAATTAAACTCCCCGGATATGGGGAGTTTATCAGGCGGCACAGAACCAGTTAAAACCGTTACAGGGCGTAACGGCGGAACTTATGTGTGTAAAGAGCTTGTTTACGCTTACGGCATGTGGATTAGCGCCAAATTTCACTTACTTGTAATTCGAGCATTTGACAGCCTTGTTAGCAGTATGACCATTGACCTCAAAACCAAAAAAGCCCTACCCAACGGTTTAACGCTTGAGCAATGCGACAGCGTGAAGGCACTCGTTAAGGCTCGTGTAGAAGCCTGCCCCAAAGACAAACAAGCCAAAGCCGCGATCACTTGCTGGAGCGCACTTAAAAGTAAATTCGGCTGCACCTACAAAGCCATTGAGCCAGAACACTTCCCAGAAGCACTTTCACTTGTTGCGCGCTTGCCGCTCGAAGGCGAATACCTCGCGCATGGCGAACAGCAAGCAGCCGTTGCCGAACTGCCAGAAATTAACGTGCGTGAACACATGGTGGGCTGGATTAAAAGCAACATTCAACTTGAAGGCGACTTGGCCGCACTTGCCGACGAAAAAGCCGTTTCTCTTGCCCTGGAGTTTCACAACTTGGCGCGTGAGCACATAGCGCGAAAAGTTGCTTACACCTGCGTAACAAATGCCAGCGGTTTGGACAAAGTAAAAGCTAAGGCGGCGATTAAAGAAGTGACGCTGAACAAGGCGCTAACGCTAAAATTTCACAATGCCGTCAAGCACATTTTATTTATGTCACAAGCCGCGCTTGATTTAAACAAGCAATACCTGAGCGAGATGGAAGCGGCAATTAGCTTGCATTGAGTTTTGAAAAACCTCAGCCGTACAACGGTGTGGCTGAGGGCAATTTAACAGCGATATACACGGCCCGGGCCGTATATCTACAGGTTTATTTTTGATTTTTACAGGATTGGCGGTGCAGATAAAATGAAAGTAGTTACTGTAGTGACGGCAGATGAGGCTCAAAATAACTGCGAAACAGCAGCAAAGCATTGCTTAAATGTTTTTGAAAAACATGAAAACAATATTCAGGCGCAGTATAGAGCTCTCGCACTATTCGAAAATGCTGATCGTGTTTTGAAGGCGGTTCAACAATTAAACAATTAGGGGTTTGTATGCCGATAACATCAAATGATTTGTTGCTAGATGTATTGAAGTGGGGAGCTGAGCTAACAGGCAGTGAGCATTCAATTAACTGCTTTTACCGCGCCTTCTATGAGCTGGAAAGTTATGTTAAAAGAACGGAATGCTCATTAGTAGACGCTGCAAATAAGTGCGCAGAGCTTCAAGTTTTGGTCGAAGGAGTACCGCAAGACGCAATTGATGGAGGATGGACAGCTTTAGGACTGTCGAAATATGCACAAAAATTAGAGATTGAAAACTCAGAGTTAAGGTGCAAACTCGGCGAGATGAATAAGCAAGAGCCAGTTAAGGTGGTTATGAAATGAAACCACAAGCGATCGAAGAATACTCAGATGATTTAATTACTCTAGATGTATACTGCGCATTAACGATGAAAACTGCAAAATCAGTCTATATGAAGATTTACAGGAAGGCGTGGACCGAAGGAAAAGAATTCTTTCGCGATCCTCAAAAATCAATTTGGATTTCAAGAAGCGGTGTGCAGGAATGGGTCAGACAGGGTGTAACCCCACAGGCGTTAAAGCAAGAGCAAGCGCAATTCAAATCAAGTTCCGGCTCAAGGGTGAAACTGAGTACTGCTATGAAACTCTCCCATGGAGCCCTACCCCGGCTAACATAATCAAAGCGGGGAAGTTAAGAAATGACATCGTTACTAAGATTAAACACGATGCTTTTTCGTATGGCGATTTTTTCCCTGACAGCATCCGCGCGCAACATGCACAAGGGACGTTTTTTCAGTATTGCCAAGCGTGGCTAGATTGCCCCACTAAAAATTGGACAAAAGATAGCCGAGATAAATTTAAGGGCATACTGGAAGGCGTTTGGATGCCGAACTTACACGGCAAGCAAATAAGGACTATACAGCGATCGCACTTAATCGAGGCGTTGGCAGCGGCAATAGTTCGCTTTAAAACTAATTACAACAAAGAGCCTAGCGAAAGTGTTTATAACAATTGGCTGCTTTGCATTCGCGGCGTGTTCAATACCGCCGTAACAGCTGGTGCGATCAAGCGCTTGGAAGACCCAACCCAAGACTTGCAAAATAAAACCCGTATAAAAACGGACGTGGACCCGTTTGACATTGAAGAGGCTAACGCCATCATCGACGCCGCCTACATCAATGCTGGTGAAATGTGGGGCGCATGGTTTGAATTAGGTTTTTATAGCGGTATGCGCTACCCCAGTGAGCCTTCGGCACTTACGTGGGCAGATGTTGACTTGCGCAAAGGCGAAGTTCGCATCAGTAAAATCATGACCAAGGCGGGGTTACAGCTGAGCACTAAGACTAAAAAATCAAGAATCCTGTTCCTCAATAGCCGCTCCAGAAGCGCGTTAGCGCGATTAAAGCCGGTTACCTACAGTCTATGCCGCGAAATATTTTTAAACGAAGCTGGAGGCAGCACATACAAGGCTGCGGTACAGCGGAACATATGGAGAGAGATACTGGAAAGTTTGGGGATTCGCTACCGCGACATGTACAACATGCGGCACACCTACGCTACCTTTGGGCTAATGAATGGCGTCAATCCTGCGTTCATGGCTTCGCAGCTTGGGCACAGTATTGAAGAGTTCTTTAAGACCTATGCCAAATGGATAAACAACCAGCAAAATGAAGTACAACTGGGCGTGATTGAAAGGGCGATTTCATTGCAAAGTGGGGCAAAATCGGGGCAGGAATTTCTTAAATCGGCGTAACTTGTTGATTTTATTGATAAATAATGGTGCGGACGGAGAGACTCGAACTCTCACACCTTGCGGCGCCAGAACCTAAACCTGGTGTGTCTACCAATTCCACCACGTCCGCATGTGCTTCAAAAAACTAAAGCGGTTCTACTTGCAAGCTAACTTATTGATTTTTAAATGAATATTAATTCAATCAACCCGTCTAGCGCTTGAAGGGTGCGAATTGTGCCATAGAGCTATCTACTGTTCAACCGCCAGAGGAGTTTAGTCTCTAAATTCATTTAAAATTCAGCGCTTGTTTGCCTTTGACGGGTAATCAGCGCGAGCAAGGCAAGATGCCAACTATCAATTAAGGCCAAGTCAACGCTGGCGACATCAAAATTTGACTCGAGATTAACAACGTTGATGAAGCGATCATCCTGCTGCGTATCGCTTAAGGTAATGACGGGCACCAGCCAAAGTGACTCATAGTAAATATGCAGTTGAGCCAACCAGGAGTTTTTTTCCGTACGCAAAACGAGCAGCTCTTCGGCTTCCGCTGGGTGCTTCTTAGCGGCATAAAATGCGGTGATTAAATCAGATTCAGTCCGAATAGCGGCAACATTTTTGAGCCAATAGACTTCAGCGATTTCGCACAGATAGTGCTGATAGGCGCATATTAAATGAAATGCGACAGCTTCTTGGATTGAATTCAGGCTAAGGGGTGTTAACGCAGATTCATCAATAACTTGGAGTAGAGCCCGAGCTTGCGCCAGTTTTTGGTTAACTCGAGTTAAGGATAAGCTAGGCATAGGTATTTATCTGATTAGAGTACGCGGTGGCGCCTGCCACACTGCTTGCAAAGGTAGTCGAGGCGCCAAAGTTTCGCGGTAAAATGCAGAAGCCAATAAATAAAAAAGTGTTACTTAGCGGACGCTTTCCACTTGCCACCTTCGAAAAATGCTTTCCATCCAGTAGCCTTGCCCTCTACTTCAGTTTGAACGTACTGTTCTTTAGTTTTACGACTAAAGCGAACGATAGACTTCAAGCCATTGGGATCAGTAACTGGGGCTGACAGTAAAAAATGGTATTTAGGGTCAATTTTATCTTTGACGGTTAAGAGCTCGGCCACTAAGGGTGCGCGGGTTTCCCGATTTTTTGGAAACTGGCTAGCCGCCAAAAACAAACCTGCAGCGCCGTCACGCAAAACATAATGGTCGTCCACTTTTTCACATCGCAAATCCGCCATAACGATGGGATCAACTTTCGGCGGTGCAGCTTCACCACTTTTGAGCAACTTGCGCGTGTTTTTGCAGGTCTCATTGGTGCAACCGAAATACTTGCCAAAACGGCCTGTTTTAAGCTGCATCTGACTTTCGCATTTATCGCACTCAAGTGATGGGCCTTCGTAGCCTTTTAGCTTGTAAGTACCCTGCTCAACTTCGTAACCGGCGCAATCTGGATTATTACCACAAATATGCAACTTACGAGATTCATCAAGTAGATACGAATCCATTGCTGAGTTACATAGCTTGCAGCGATGCTTTGTGCGCAATTGCCTGGATTCAGCTTCTTCATCAGCATCGGCGTCGACTGCTTCGTCGCCAGACACCAGATTCATCGTGTTCTTACAGCGCTCTTTCGGGGGCAACGCATAGCCCGAGCACCCAAGGAAAACCCCGGTACTGCCAGTACGAATTTGCATATGACGTCCGCACAAGCTGCAAGGTATATCCGTTTCTGTAGGATCATTTGCACGCATGCCTTTGGTGTCACCAGCTGCCAACTTCAATTTTTTACTAAAACCAGCGTAAAACTCATCAAGCACTTTGCGCCACTTTTTTCCGCCCTGCGCGACATCATCAAGCGACTCTTCCATGTTTGCCGTGAAACTGTAGTCCATCAAATCGTCAAAGCTTTCCACCAAGCGCTCCGTGACTATGTCGCCCATTTTTTCAGCATAAAAGCGACGATTCTCAATCCGCGCATAGCCACGCTCTTGAATGGTGGAAATAATCGCGGCGTAAGTGGAGGGACGTCCGATGGCACGCTTTTCCAACTCTTTGACCAAACTCGCTTCACTATAGCGCGCTGTCGGCTTGGTAAAATGTTGATTGGGGTTTACCTTAATGAGCGGCAAAACCTGACCTACTTTCATATCGGGAAGGACAACATCCTCATCTTTTTTGGCGACTTGGGGTAGCACTTTGGTAAAACCGTCAAACCGAACAACGCGACCACGCGTGCGTAATTCAAATTCACCTGCCGAGACTACAACGCTGGTACTTGTGTATTCGGCAGGGCTCATTTGACAGGCTACAAATTGCTGCCAAATCAGTGTGTATAAGCGCTCGGCGTCTCGCTCCATGGAGCTCAACTGATTTGGCATAACGCTGACGTCGGAAGGGCGAATTGCTTCGTGCGCTTCTTGCGCGCCTTCTTTGCTCGAGTAGACTACTGGCTCTTTAGGCAGATAGCGTTTTCCATAAGTATCCGCAATGTAATTCCGGCAAACTTCCACGGCGTCTTTACTGAGATTTGTAGAATCTGTACGCATGTAAGTAATGTAGCCAGCTTCGTACAAACGCTGTGCCATCATCATGGTCTTTTTTACGCCGAAACCTAGGCGAGTACTGGCGGCTTGCTGCAAGGTAGAAGTAATAAACGGTGCCGAGGGCTTTGATTGAGTTGGTTTATCCTCACGGCTTACAACAGTGTAAGTCGATGCCTTAAGGCTTTTCACAGCCGACATTGCCTGCTCTTGATTGACTGGTTTGAAGGCTTCATCACCTTGTTTTTTGACTTCAAACGGCACAGCTTCGGCTTTGCTAGCCTGTAAATCTGCAAACACAGTCCAATATTCTTCCGGTATGAACGCACGAATTTCTCGTTCACGCTCCACCACCAAGCGCACCGCAACCGACTGAACGCGCCCGGCCGAAAGGCCACGCGCAACCTTCTCCCACAAGAGCGGCGATACCATGTAGCCAACAACGCGATCTAAAAACCTTCTAGCTTGCTGCGCATCGACTCGATTTTGATCAATACGGCCCGGGTTTTTAAACGCATTTTGGATTGCCGCTTGGGTAATCTCATTAAAAACGACTCGGCGATAGCGCTCTGAATCACCGCCAATTGCCTCGCGTAGATGCCAGGCGATAGCCTCCCCCTCTCTATCCAAGTCGGTTGCGAGATAGATAATATCGGCTTTTTCGGCAAGTTTTTTTAACTCATCAACAACCTTTTCCTTTCCAGGGAGGATTTCGTAATGCGCTTCCCAATTGTTATCCGGGTCAATGCCCATGCGGTTAATCAACTGCGTTTTGCCCTTTTTGGCTTGATAGACAGCTTTGTCCTCCGGCGACATCTTGCGTGTGACAGCAGCCTGTTTGGCGCGTTCTTTCGCATCCACCGGCTTGGCTCCACCGCTGGTGGGAAGGTCACGAATATGACCGATACTAGATTTAACAATGAAATCATTACCAAGGTACTTGTTGATCGTCTTGGCTTTGGCAGGTGACTCTACAATAACTAAAGATTTTCCCATGGTTAAAATATCTTTCTCACTAAATACGCTGTTTGGGAGGCGCTATAAAGATGTCGCCGAAGGTCGAGCAAAGCATAGACTCAAGTTCGCTATCTTGCTGTAAAGGTGCGCATATATAAGACTTGCAGGCCCGGGGGTCAAGCAAATGTTAATGAGGAGCCTTTTCAAAATAGCTAATCTGGCTGAATCTGCAAGGCATTGAGTGCCTCTAACAACTCGATAATTTGGTGTAAAACCTTTTCACCGCCTCGCTCTTGCCAATAGATACAAACACCTTGACCGCCCACGCTAAGCGCGCGGACAGATTCTGGCAATGCGGGCAAATATTGCTTGAGAACCGCCAGTTCGGGGTCGCTGGCACGCATATCGCCCCGCCATTCCCACCAGTGTAAAAAATGGATATCGTGGGAATAACTGGTTCGCAACAAAAACCAATCATCATTTAATTTATGATTGTGTGGCACGAAAAAATAGACAGGCACTGATGCCGACTTTTCAATTTCAGATGCTTGCTGAGGCAGATTCCTAACCGCAACTCGAATGCCTTTCGCGAAAGCCGCCGCGCGCAAACGCTCCTGATTTTTTTGCGCGGGCGTTGGCCGCATCATCAACACGGGGCCAACAACCATGGCAACAGCAAGGATTATGATCACTGTAAACAACATAACTCATGATTCCGCTTGCTGCATATCTTCTAGTTCAGCCCAACGCTCAAAACAGGTTTCTAATTGCAATTCTGCTTGCGCTAATGCCCTTAGTTTTTCTTCTCGCCAACTTAACGGTTGCACATAAAAATCGGAGGCCGATATCTGGCTTTTAAAAGCGGCAACAGATTGCTCAAGAGCTTCAATAGATTTTGGCAGCTCATCAAATTCCTTCTGCAATTTGTAGCTTAGTTTCTTGATGCGAGCCTGAACTTTACCCGTTTGATTCAGGGTAGACTGTTGTAGAGTCGACTTTTCAATAGGTTGCGCATGATCACTTAAAATAGTCTGTAGGGCGACACTTGACTCCGGCAAATCAGATTCAGTCCACTTACCGCCCTGACGCAACCAATCATCGTAGCCGCCCACATATTCAAGAACATTACCACGCCCCTCAAAAGCAATAACGCTACTGACAATATTGTTTAAAAACGCGCGATCATGACTTACTAATAATACAGTCCCTTTGTAATCCGTTAAAATTTCTTCAAGCAGCTCAAGTGTTTCCACATCCAAATCATTTGTTGGTTCATCAAGCACCAAGAGGTTTGCAGACTTGCTAAACAACTTCGCCAATAACACACGATTACGTTCACCACCGGACAGCGCACGCAAGGGGGTCCGAGCTCGCTCACCACTGAACAAAAAGTCACTCAAGTAAGAAAATATATGTTTTGACTTACCATCAATTTCAATAAATTCACGGCCTTCAGCAATGTTGTCGACGGCGCTCTGATTCAAATCCAACTGATCGCGCAGCTGATCAAAATAGGCAACCGTTAGGCTTGTGCCTAAACGTACACTGCCCTTCTGTTCTTGCAACTCTCCCAATATCAGTTTAAGCAGGGTACTCTTGCCTGCACCATTGGCTCCAACCAAACCAATGCGATCACCACGAACAATGGTGGTAGAAAAATTTTCAACAATTTTTTTATTTCCCCACGCGTAAGAGACGTTCGTTAATTCCGCAACAAGTTTTCCCGATGCTTCACCACTAGCGAGGGAAAAGCTTGCTTTACCAATAACTTCTCGGCGTTCAGAGCGCACATTCCGCAATTCTTTCAGAGCACGCACACGGCCTTCATTTCGTGTTCGGCGCGCTTTTATACCTTGACGAATCCAAACCTCTTCTTCTGCTAGCCTCTTATCAAATAAATCATTGTGGCGCGCTTCCTCGGCTAAAGCTTGTTCGCGATAAACCAGATAACTGGCGTAATCGCCCGACCAATAACGCAAATTACCGCGATCTAATTCAACAATATGAGTCGCCAGCGTTTGCAACAGTGACCGGTCGTGGGTAATAAATACCAAGGCGCCATTAAAACTTAATAACTGCTTCTCCAGCCAGTCAATGGCGGCAATATCAAGATGGTTTGTCGGTTCGTCCAACAACAACACATCGGGCTCTAACACAAGCGCGCGAGCCAGCGCTACGCGACGGCGCCAACCACCCGATAATTCGCGCATATACTTTTCGGCCGGCAAGTCTAAGCGAGTTAATATTGCTTCAACTTTTTGCTGCATGAGCCAACCATCGCGCGCCTCAATATCATGCTGAAGCTTTTCCATGCGCGCTAGTACTTCTTCTGTGAATTCAGTGCCGTGTGCAAGATGATGATATTCACTTAGCAACTCACCCAAACCTGGAAAAGCGCTGGCCACAGAATCGAACACCAGACGATCATCGGCGTCAGGCAAGTCCTGCTCCAAACGCGCAATGCGTACACCACTTTGCAAAACCACATCGCCCTTATCTAAATCCACCTCTCCAGCGATGACTTTCAACAAACTGGACTTACCTGCACCATTGCGTCCGATCAAACATAGACGATGCCCTTTTTCTACAACCAGATCAACTTCGTCCAATAGGACTTGCAAACCATAACTTAAATATGCTTTTTCAATTTTAATCAGAGACATAAAAATAACTACTAGAAAATTTTTTTTGAGGGAAGCTAATGAACTTGCAAGAAGGGCAAAAACATTAATACGAGAAAACCGCTAAAAAATGCTTGTACGCCTTAATCTCTTACCAAAATTAATTTAGTACCGCTTAAAAGATCGTGCAGCATTCTTTGCTGAGGATGGAAAAATTTACACCAATAACCAAAACCTAAAAACACTAGCGACAGTATCGCCGAAAAACTGCGAATGACGCATTGTCGATAGCTGGCGATTTGATTGGTTTGCGCATCAACCATTTTAAACCGCCAGGTTTTCATCGCTAATGTCTGACCAAATCGGCGCCAAAAATAGACGTAAAAAATGACCAAAATCGCAAACCAACCCAGCGAAACCACGCTACCCGACAATATATTCCACTGAAGCCGATGACCAACGTCCGGCCGACCTTCCACCGCAACGCGCAGCCCCACAACAACAGCACTATAAGCAATACTGATCGCCGCGAGCAGTAGGCTGTCGTAAACCATTGCGGCGGCAATACGCAGTAAACTAGGCGATTTATATTCAACAGGGACAGATTTGGGTTTTGATATTTTCATGCAATGTGGAACTAGTGACTGTAATGAATGAGCGAAGGATTTTTCAAATCAATATGCTGGCCGATACCAATGACTCCATTACCTTGTAGTGTTGTTTCTTCTCGACGTAAATAAATGGGAGGTTTATGCTCAGCACACACGTAAGTTCCGTTGGTTGAATGGTCTATCAACACATATTTTCCACGACGGAACTCAATGTGACAATGCTCCCGTGAACAAAGCACCTCATCAAAGAAGAGATTCGATTTGTTTGCGTCCCGACCAATACTAAAGGGAGTCTGATCGGGCAACAAGGTAATCACGTTATCGCCAAAGGTTAATACAAGTTGAAAGTTTGCGACAAAGCGCGACACTTCTTGCATAGGCATTAACTGCGTCGAAGAGTCTGGTTGGCCAGCCCCTTCCCAAGCCAATCGGTAAATCGTGGTTTTTTGGCTCTCGCCTTTAATATTGATACGATCGAATAATTGGCACTGCTCGACAAGTACTGGGTTGACGTTATCCACCACACCTTGAGTCAACACAATCTGATTCGCACGGGCAATATGTGCCACATAAGCAGCATCATTAACTGTATCGCCAAAAGCATCGCTTGCTGTTAAGACCGTTTCGCCAAACGCAATGCCAATCCGAATGCCCAGCCCTGACTCGGCAAATTCGAGACTGGATCTTTGTTGAATAGCAATAGCCGCTTCACAGGCCGCATTAGCGGTGTCAAAACGCGCCATAATCTCATCGCCAATGGTTTTTACAACCGTCCCCTCGCGCACTATGGTCGAAGACGCCATGAAACTTACCGCATTATCGACAAGAGCTTTTGCGTCCCGGTTGCCTAAATTTTTATAGAGCACCGAGCTGCCGGAAATATCGGCAAACATGATAGCTTGTTGAGTATTAAGGTCTCTCATGGGCGCAACAACAACTCTCAAGATAGTATATTTGCCAATTCTAACAGGCGCAGAGACTCTAAAAGCAATTCAACTGCAATTAAGGCGAAATTTACAGTTCTGAGGCGACTACTATCCTTTAAGTTCCCTTGCGAATATATTAGGCATCAAATTGACGCTTAAATTTTTATTTTGGATTCTCTACGCCCAAGTAGGTTAAGAGAATATTTTTCATCCACGTTAACAAAGTTCAGCCGGCATATGGACCTCGAGCATTACGATCAACGAGTTAGCCTATGGATCAGATCACCACTGGCTTATTAGAAAGTTCATTTTTATCGCCAGCGATAATGGGAAAGTGCTTCGCTAAATGTTGAGTAATAGCGTCAATCCCAATGACGACCCCCCCCTTAAAATTACCCTGCTTAAAGTCACTTTCCATCATTTTGCAAATTTTTTGCCATTCTTCGGCGCCGACTTTTTTATGTATCCCGCGATCCGCGACGATTTCCACAGCGTGATCAGCGAGCAAGAGATAGATTAACAATCCATTGTTGTATTCAGTATCCCAAATACCTAATTGCGCAAATACCTCCAAGGCGCGCTGATGAGCTGACTGATCTTTGAGCAAGGCAGCACCTTCCAACGCGCCTTCAACCACGAATCTAATTTCACCCGAATGTATAGCTTCACTGGCCCTAACTTCTTTCTCAATCACGTGCAAGGTTTCCGAAGGAAAGCAGCGCCTCACCTCCCAATCTGTCAATAATAAATGTTTAAAGATTCGTCTAATATTCATTGCTACCAATTCCCCGAAGCACCGCCACCGCCAAAACCACCACCACCGCCACTAAAACCTCCTCCTCCGAACCCGCCACCACCAAAGCCGCCACTGCCAAAGCCACCGCCGAACCCACCACGACCACCGCCGGAGCCGCCCAGCAAGGTAATAATGAGCGCAATAAAGCCAGCGATCAATGCGACAGATAGAGTTCCAACGACCAGCCATGCGATAAACGCGACTAGACCGCCGGTTGCAAAGGAGCCAAAAATCTTACCCAAGATTGCTCGCAAAATTCCGCCTATCACAAACGCAAAAATGATGATGATGACAAAATATTCTTGGATTCCAGAGTTGCCCTTTCG
>JAYWHF010000232.1:0-4123 GCA_043777855.1 Gammaproteobacteria bacterium
TGCGAAACTAAATAAGTCCGGCGTGTAATCTAACCAATAATCTATCCCTGAGTGACAACCGTTTGTACCCATTGATTTTTTTCCAGAACAATTATTGCCTCCGCACGCCGCCAGTGTGACAGCGACAGTCAATATAAAAACTCTTGGCATGGCCTGTTGAAAAATAGATGTAATGTTCATAATGTGGAACTCCGCTATGGTCAAATGAGGTGACTATATTTTTGTTGTATGTCTATTTTATGAATCTGCGCGTAAAAGATAATAAATTTAAAGTGGCGAGTAAATTGATGCGCACCGTGAAAAATATTTCACGGTGCGCATCTAGTATAAGAGTATGAGATGGATTTAAAAATTAGAATATTTAGCAGAAATAGCGGCCGTGCTATTTGGTATTTTCTATATATTTTTTCATTTTAGTTAAGGTGTCGTATGCTAGATCTGGCACCGCCGAATTAACAGCAGAGACCGGTAAATCGCCCCCCGGATGAAATTGATATTCATAAGTTACAATAACGTATCCTTCATCCGCTGGAGTAAAATTCCAAAAGCCTTTTACCTTGCCCATGCGCACGCAACACTTATTTTCAGGAACCGTATCTTGTAGATCCGTGAAATCAATGTGAGCTTCTCCAGTTGAACTATTTTGAGTTAGGTTGATTTGAAGAACATAATCACGATTTTTTATGGGCCACGGATTATTCACTTCGGTGTAGGTAACTAATTTTGTCTCACTCAACTTTTCTACAATCTTGGCTGATTTACAATCTGGTAACCAATCAGCACATCTATTTACATCCAAATACAAGTCAACGAGGTTCTTTACAGTAGTTTTCATTTTTACTATGGCATGAAAATCCTTAAACTTCGAATCATCCGCCTTTCGGGTAAATATTTTTACGCCATCTTTATCTTTAGTAAAATCCCAACCAGGCAAACTATCATCCGCCAAACAAGGAAATGATGACATCATTAATAGAGCACCCAATGACATAATTTTTTTTACGTTTTGCATAACTATCTCCGCGACAGCAAGACATTTCATTGTATGCTGTTGCGCACTCGAAGTGAGTACAACAACAGCATCACGCAAGATTAAAGAAATTTTTTGTATTGACTATTCGTAACGCAACGCCTCACTAGGCTCCATTAACAACGCGCGCTTAGTAGGCAAATAGCTTGCAAGCATCACAACGCCGCCAATAACAATAACTAACCCAATTGCAATGAAAAGAAGATCAGTACTTCCCATGCCAAACATTTGTGACATTGCAAAACCCATAGCGCAGCCAATAACTAGCCCCGGCACCCCACCCCATAAGAGTTGATTAAAGCCGGCCATTAAGAAGTCTTTTGTGATTCTCTCTTCCATGGCGCCCAGCGCGCGCTTCACACCAATTTCTTGCGTTTTTTGGCTAATGGTATTGGACATAACGCCGTAGATACCGCTACTTGCCAGAACAGCTGCCGCCGAACCAAATATTAAAAACAATACGGCGCCAAAAAGCATGGGGGCAGTTAGCCGCGAAATAGTTTCTGTATAAAGTTCTACGTTAAAAGCAGGCAGTTCAGAGTCAATGGACGCCAGCGTTTGCCGCAAGGTACGAGTAACATCGGCGCTGTCCGTTTTCATTTTCATGGCAACAGTCATTTGGCCGCGAGGTGCTTGCGAGAATGGTCTAAATACTGACGGTGTCTTTCCCGACTCTTCAATAGGAGACCCTTGAATAGTGTGCTTTACCACACCTACAACGGTTAGCCAATTAGGCTCATCGCCATCGAGCTCTACAACACGTACACGTTTCCCAATTGCGGATTCATTCGGAAAATGGCGCTCAGCAAAACTGTCGGTTACCACGACAGATCTTTTATCCAATCCATCGTCACTACTATTAAAATAGCGCCCACTTTTTAGTTCAACACCCAACTTTTCTAAAGATCCAGACGTGACAATAATGTAGTTTGCGCGGGGATATCCATTATCTTTGGTATATTCTTTTCCTTCCATCGCCATAGTAGGCGTCGCCGTCATTACACCGGGCAGCGCTGATGACATCATCACATCGCCAATACCAGCATTATTCTCTAAGCCAGATTGAAGCGCTCTTACAAACTCAATCTGTTTATCCGGCGAATTGTATTTCGACTCCGTTAGTAGCACTTGCGCGCTGAGAATATTTTTAGGATCCGCACCGTAATCAGCATTAGTTGCTCTAAAATTTGCAACCAGCATAACTGCCGCCGCAATTAGTACGGTCATAGAAACGAATATTTCACTAATGACAAGCCGACGATTTAATTTTCCCGCTTTTTTACCTAAAGCGCCACGAGTACCGTCGCGAAGCACAGCGTTAAAATCAGAACCGGAATTTTTCCACGCTGGCAATACACCGGTAAAAATAATCGCACTTACAACAAATAAAATGGAAAGAGTCAGTGTATAGCTATCTATCCCAAATTTTTGCCAAAATGGTGGTCGGTCGATCGTGAAATTCGTTAAGGTTTTCTCCGTAACCTCCAGGCCCCAAGTCATCACGAGAAAACCAATAATGCCACCTAAGGTGCAAATTATTACGCTTTCCCACAGCATTTGACTTATCAAACGTGAACGTGGCGCTCCCAACGCAACACGTATGGCAGTTTCTTTACCGCGTTCAATCGCGCGCGAAAATAGCAAATTACCCACATTAATTGATGCAAGAATGAGTATTAGAAAAACTACAAATTGCATAGAGCGAACAACAGGTGCGCCATCCTCAACAGCCAACATCGGAATCGTAGAGACATAAGCGCCAATTCCATTATTTGTTTTTGGATATCTTTCTTCTAAGCGCTGCATAATAACGGCTAATTCACGATTGACATCGCTTTCAGAAACACCCTCGTTAAGATGGGCTAATCCGAATACGCTTCCAGCACTGCCACGCGTCAGATGTGTTGCGTCTTCACGCATTGGAACCCACATTTCAGCAGAGATGGGGAAAAAATATCCCTCGGGCATAACACCAATTATTCGATGGCTCTCACCGTTAATACGTAGCGTATGGTCAATAATTTTTTGATCTCCACTAAATTGATTCTGCCAAACGTCATACCCTATAACAACTACATTTTCAGCACCTTTTTGATCATCTGCCGCCGTAAATTCGCGACCTAAAAGTGGCTTTGTTCGTGTTAATTGAAAGATATTGGGTTCTGCGGCGACCGCACTGTATCGCCTAGCTCCGTCGCGGCCAGCAACATTAAGGCTCACGTTTTTGTAAGCGCCGAATTCAGATACGTTTTTCAGATTAGTTCTCACCTCGTAATAGTCGTGCAGATTTAAAGAACCTACTTTCCACACTCCATTTTGCGATGCGCTTATCTGAACCAGAGACTCACCATTTTCGAAAGGCAAGGGCTTAAAAATCAAAGCGTTGAGAAATGAAAACAAAAAAACGCTAAGTCCTATTCCGGTTGCCATAACGAGCGTGGTTAAAATTGTAAAACCAGGCTTTTTCGAAAGCAGCCGAATAGCATAACTTAAATCATTTAAAATCATCATACTGTCGTCTCCTCTACCTGAGTGGATCTTGAGCTAGAAAGGGGTGCAGTCTCAGGCTTTTTTGTTGCGGTGGTTTTGTCCGCAACAATACGCCCATCCAAAATATCAATTTTACGACCCGTTCTAAGTGCTGAACGCGGATCGTGAGTTACCATACAAATAGTCGCGCCTTCCGCATTGAGTTTGTCCAACAATTGCATAACAGCCTCAGCATTTTTTGTATCCAAATTTCCTGTAGGCTCATCCGCAAGTATGATCGAGGGTTTTCCGGCAATAGCTCTGGCAACGGCGACACGTTGTTGCTGACCGCCCGACAGTTGCGATGGAAAATGCTTAGCGCGATGTGACATATCTACCTTCTCCAGCGCATCTTTAACCATTTGTTTACGCTGATCTTTCGTAAGATCAGATCTATAGGTCAATGGCAACTCAACGTTTTCTTCCACGTCTAAATCACTGATCAAGTTAAACGACTGAAAAACAAAACCAATTTCTTTGTTGCGTATTTTTGCACGCTCACTTTTTGAAATGTTGGATACGTCGTGTCCCGCCAATACGTACTTCCCTTCGGTGGCGGTATCC
>JAYWHF010000233.1:0-4117 GCA_043777855.1 Gammaproteobacteria bacterium
CGTTCACAATCGGGTCACCGCGCCATTTACACTGCCAACGCTCATTGCTGGCCCACAATGAATAGTTGCCCTTAGCAACGCGCATTAGGGGGGGGGCAGCAAGTGCGGCCGCCTGCTGGGAATAACCTGTCGCAATCGTTGTATTGCAAATGGTAATACCTGAAGCCTCTGAACCTGAAGCTCTAGGTGCATCTGCGGCAGTAAAGGGTGTTAAATTATACAAGTCTGCGCCATCGTAAAACTTAGCGAATGAATGTGCATCATTTGGTAAAAATGCTCTCTCCAAAACAGTATCCGTATTGCTGTCCGTAGAACGAAGCCCACCGTATAAAATTTTTCTCACAGCGTCTATGCGAGTCATGGTTGCCCAGTTTAAAAAATTGCCGCTCCACTGACCGGTGCAATAACTTTCGTTGCCTGGGGTAGTGTCTGTGGGCCCTGCCGGTTCAAAGCGGTTGTTGGTGTAGGTGTAACACTTTTTACTGTCGAAATAGCCAAAATACTCATACTTATGAGTAAAAGTAGTATCTGGCTTACCGTCGGGCTTACCACCCGATGGATCCGTAATATCGCTGTAGTCGTCATAGGTTTTGAAAAATAATTGATGATCGTTTGACATATTGAGCATCATGATTGGCAATACAGGGTTGCTCAAAAACAATGGTGTTTGCGATGGCGCAGCCGCATGCGCACGATGTACTATTCCCAAACTTAGGCAGAGCGTTACAACTCCTAGCTGCAGTTTCTTAAAGAGCAAGCTCGAATCAACATTTTTTGCCAAAACAATATTCTTTTTGATTAACATGATTTAATCACTCCAACTATTATTGAAACAAACGGTTATAGGATGTCTGCGTCACAGCCTCTGTATTCTGTGCAGAGCCCGAACCTAACGCAGTTACTCGATAGGGAAAGGGGGCGCCAGTCGCCTGCGAGCCAGCGCGACCTGTAGCCGACCCATGCGCAGCGGCGCTAGCAGCCACATCAACATCCAACTCTTCAATAATGCAACTAGGTTGACTAGCCAAACTCCCAAACACGGGCTTGTTAACACTATTAGTAATCGCCGTCTTGAAAGACTTTAAGCGCCAGAAAGCATCGTCGTTAAGAATTGACTGTGCAGGAATCGCATTCAAATCTAAACAACTACCCAAACCGTCCAAGCAGCTAGGCGATGGCGGTGTTCTATTAGCTGCAGATATGAAATCTTCGCACACACGCAGGGATGACTCTGCAGCCTGGAACGCCATGTTTTTCTCGCGCATATTCCCTGCCATAGCTTCTTGGAGTCCAGAGCCGCGAATTGCAGCAAGGCCGATAATCGAGAGCAACAAAACCATTACCAAGCCCACCACCAAAACCATGCCTTCTTGGCGCACAAACTCTACGCGCTTCAATGTCAAATAATTAAGTTCCATAAATCAACGCCTCAAATTGAACAAATGAAAAACTACTAACGGCTTCGAATACTGACAGCACTTTTGAAAACTTGTCGCATGTGTCGGTCCGTTGGATCAAGTGCTGCTGGATTAACATCCACACCGCCAAAGGTGTAGGGCTGAGCCTCCGCTAGAACGTTATTCTCCAAACTACGCACCACTATCTCTATCTGCACCGAGTTAACGTCTGGCCAATCATTTACTGCAATTGTAGAAGCTGGCCGATAATTGGTATTGGTAGGTAATGCATAGGTCAGGCGCATATTCTCTACACCCTCCAGCAACTCAACAGCCGGGCTTGTATTGGTCTTTTGCCAAAGACTAGAGCTTCCACCCGCACCATTTGCAAGAAAATACACCGTAGTATTCATCGGCAATATTTCCCCACTAGTAAAAGAAAGCAAGGGATTGGTGACAACGTTCCACGCAGCGGTATGGTTCACGGTCAAAACATTGGCATTAACACCCAACGTGCTAATCTGGAATACGATCGCCGTAGCGCAACTGGCTATAACCGCCGCATCACCAGGACACAAATTGCCAACACAGTTCGTCACTGGGTCGACACCCACCGCTGTGTAGCCAAACAGGCTAGTGGCATTGTTAGGCGCACTAACAACACTGCCAGATTCTGTTGCCCCCCGAATCACCAATATATTGGTATTGGGTGTGGGTGAAATGCCAGAGCCAACCGGTAAAGCCGCAGCATTATCATATCCAATGACACCAACATCAAAATCGGTATGTAAGCCACCAAGAGCAAGCGAAGCGCCTTGAAGCTTTAAATCGGGGTTATCAAGCGAGTCTCTCGGTCTTGGACGATAACAGCCATAATAAGCTGCCATACGAATATCGCGCGCCATAAAGTCCATCGCCAAACGACCCGTTTCCTGAATACGCGATAGCCCCTGCTGAGTAGAAAAAACAACTCTGCTTGATAGAAACATTTGGACCACACCCGTCATCAACACCAAGCCGAGTGCAATTGAAATCATGAGCTCAACGAGCGATAAACCTTTTTGCTTATGCATAATTACCATTCCTCACAGCCTTGCCGCATAAGTGAATGTATTGGAGCTTTCGACAATCTCGTTGCCAGCAGTATCAAGTAGCTGATCAAAGTTATCACCCCACGTAATGGTGACCGTGCAAACTCTAGTTACTGCATCACAGGCTAGAGCAGCTTGAGCACTAGGAACACTAATAGCTAAAGCACGTCGCCAAGAATCCATATCCGCCGCTGAAGCTGGCGCCGTCACCACAGCAGAATTTTTATCAAAAACATCGGCAACGACGTTGTATTCGTTTAGCCTAGTGCTGTTAATACGTACACGATCCAAAATATCGTAGGCCGCGATATTAGCTTGCGACCTAATATAAGCGCCTTGATTGAAGCTTAAGGAACGGGTTTGCAAAGCGGCCAACGCCATTAATGAAGATGACAAAACAAGCAGCGTCACTAAGACCTCTATAAGACCAACGCCACTCTGATTTCTTACGACAGATCCATTCATGGGAACCTCTGTATTTCATAGAAAAAACTAATTACACGTTTTACGCTTCACACCCACCAAACCGGCGAGCCCAATGGTAATCGTTCGCCCCGCATCACCACTGCAGTGAGTCATTTCGGCGTCAATGGTAATCGGATTATTTGTGACGCGAGCCAATGTGCCTAACCCGGTGTAACGAATAAACGAAATAGCGTTACCAGCCGCTGTGACTTGGATATCTGCCTGCGCGTTCTGCGCAGGCCATACGCGCAGGACCACAGCCACAGGATTTGCTACATCTGTTAACTGCGGCGCCGGCGTATTGTCAGCGGGAGCACGATCAACGACCGCTATAAAGCCACCCCTCCAATTATTTGCTGCACCGTTACAAGTTGCACCATCCGTGCTCGCACAAACCGATACCCGAGTGGAACGTTTAACGGCTTCAGATCGGGCAAGATTTAAGGCTAGGGCAAAATCCTCACCGAGCGCGACCGATCTATTATTGAGTATTTGCGTGTTGAAGCTAGGTATAGCTATGCCCATCGCAATACCTAGCACCGCGAGAGTCACCATCAACTCAATCAGCGTAAACGCTTGCTGCTTTTTAACGCTACGCTTTTCAAACCTTTGTTTTTTAAACATATCAGTACCAATACTGGAATTCTGTGGATGTTCCGATCAAATCAGGTTCCAACGGCGGCTAGACGAAAGACTATCTAACCGTTATATTAGATCACCCTATCACAAACGGTTTGCGCAGTTGCTAACCTTGAGATATGTGGTCAACAAGGATGAATGAACGGCTTTATATGGCGCAGCAACTAGCACGCCACTAGCCAACTGACTATTTCCATGGAGGGATACTACATGTACAACCGCGGCTTTACACTTCTCGAACTCTTAATCACTCTCGTTGTTATTGCACTGCTTCTAACTTTAGGCGTGCCCAGCTTTTCTTCGCAAATTCAAAATAATCGGCTCAAAACTGTCACCTTGAACTTATTCGAAACCATCGCGCTAACACGCACTAAGGCAGTGGCTACTAATAAGCGCGCCATTATAAAAAATGCGGGGAAATGGGAGGACGGCTGGGAAGTTTTTGTGGATGATAACGACAATGGGCTAAGAGACGGCGACGAAAACTTACTGCTAACTGGAGAAAAAATTCAGGATATTCGGATT
>JAYWHF010000234.1:0-11664 GCA_043777855.1 Gammaproteobacteria bacterium
ATCCTGTTAGCTGCATTTCAAATGAAATTTTATCTGCGGTAAGCGTTGGCGTCTTATCCGGTTTTCCGGCTTGTTTTTCCATTTTAATAAGACCATAGCCTTCAAGTCGTTTTAATGCCCTAGAGACATTACCTAAATCTTTCTGAACCAACTTGGCCAAGTCACTTACTGTTTCAGGATGATATTTATTTATTGCAGCCATAAGAGCTTGATTATTTTCATTAAGCGCTTCAGACATGGCTCTCATGGATGGGAAAAATATTTTCGGAGCATCTAAGCCTGGCTTTAGGTTTCCTCTGGCTATTTGAAGCGTGTATTCTTTCATTGCTTCTTTGGGCATGATTGCAACTTTGATTTCTTTCATAAAACTATCCCTCAATATCGGTAAGGACTTTATCAATTTCATCCCAAAAATCTGCAATTAATTGCTCTGGGTTTGAAAACGTGTACTCTGTCCCTGGATCAGAAGCGGTTTTATGTACATGATCATAGGCAAACTTTCTACCTTTAAATCCACTTGAAACTTTGACTGGGTGTGCATTATCAAAACCCATAATTCTTTGATTATTTCCGTCGTGCAAACTTAAGCTGTATTTAATGCCATGTGGACGGTCAGTTGTTACCTCTACCTCAATAACGTCGAACTTAACCCAGAACTCACCTTGATAATTCATGCAGACACCATTCAAAGATAGAAGGTAGTCCAAGCTTCCACTATTCATTATTGTCACCTGAGTACAATATTGTCAAATTAAATCTGTTTTAGTCTACCTTACTTCTCAATGTTTAGTTTCTGGTATGGGCCTGTGGCGGCGCTTTTTCAAAAAGTACACATTTTGGTAGCGATGCTTTCATGTTGCCAAAAGTGCTGCCATAATTATATTTCCATAATATTTAAGGTGTTTTGGTAAAAATGACAGTCATTGGGTATGCCAGGGTTAGTTCCGTGGGCCAAAGCCTCGACATTCAGTTAAAAAAGCTGAAGTCTGCTGGGTGTGACAAAATCTTTAAAGAAAAAGGCAGCGGCACCACAGCCGCACGTCCAGAGTTTCAAGCCTGCATGTCGTATATCCGCGAAGGTGATACCTTGATCGTAACACGACTGGATCGCCTTGCAAGATCCGTGTTTCATCTCGCTGAGTTGTTAGCGAGATTTGATAAAGAAGGAATTAAGCTTGTAGTGATAGATCAAAACATTGACACAGGTACAACAACGGGTCGATTAATGTTTAATCTTTTGGCGTGCATAGCAGAGTTTGAAAATGCTCTCCGTGCCGAACGACAAAAAGAGGGGATCGAGCGGGCAAAAATAAATAAAGTAAAATTTGGTCGCCCCTCAAAAACGGATGTGGCAACACGACATGCGATTTGTTTGCGTAGAGCTGAAGGCGCTCCAATAGCAGAGCTTATTAAGGAATTTAAGTTGAGTCAAACCTCAATATATCGTGCATTAAATTGCGCAGAAACGATGCAGCCATGAATAGATACATTCCACTTGCCAAGGGGAAAAATCATGTTGAATAGTACGGACATCAGCAGTAATGTAATCAGTATTCAAAATCAGCGGTGCAGCATGACTTACAGACCCTTAAGCCATAATGAACGAGTTAAAATCAACCAGGCGCTTGATGCCAGAAACGCGTGCATTGGCATTGAGGACGTTCTGATGCAGTCCTACGAATGGACAGGTAAAAAAGAAGGTCGGCCTGCATTTGACGTGTTTTTAGAAAGTGAAAAGGAGATTCTTGAGTTTATCGACAATAAAGATCCAAATGAAATTCCATACTGTGAGCTGACTCCGCAGGAGACCATGGATAAACTAAACAAGGTGCTTGGCGAAGGTGAAAACGTATGGACATCTTATTACGAATTTTATTTCGGGGAACAAAAAACATCAAATCCCTTAGCCAGAAAAGACTGGATGCGTTTTTTTAGCAGTCGTGTTTTTCGGCTAGAGAAACTGCGGAATCATATTGCGGAAGGTGAAATTATCAATATTGACGATTCCGAAGAAATTAAAAAACTGTTTGAACGATTAGCTTTCAAGCACAATATGATAAGTGAAGCAAAGGCAGCAGTGATACGCGCACGACCTACACCTAAGTTTCAATAGTTAAAATGAATCTGAACAATCATTAGAAAATAGGGAGCACCATACATGGTCAAAAAGGTGCGGCAACAACAATTACATTTTAATCAGCGAGTAAGCACTAGATTAACTTACCCGATAAATAGGAAAGTGATTGTAGATGCTATCGTTAAGGGCAACGGAATTCATATAATCAAACAATCAAATAGAGTTTCATTATGGGCTGTGCGTGTAGAAAATGAATTACCTATATTTGTCTACGATAAAATAACTAAAAATCCTGTTACTGTGCTACCAAAAGAAAGCGAATACTATGACTATTTAAAGTCGAAAATATTCGTATTGTCTTTACGTGATGATTCACAATGGTGTAATGAATGCGGGAAACCATTGGCACTAGGTAGCACTTTGCAATGCAGGTGTTGCATAAATGAAATTTGTACAGATTGTAAAAATTCACATTATATCAGTTGTGTAATTTTAAATAATGGATGGAAAACGCTATCTCAAAGCAAGAAAATATCTAAAGGCGACGATGAATAAAATGACTTCACTAAATAGTGTCAATTTAGCTTGGTTGAAAAAATTGAAATGACGTTTAACCGATTTAGCGTTATAGATAGGGATATGCAGCACGATACAGTCATAACTGAGATCCGGGAAAGACTACTTTCATTAAAAGAAAAAATGTCTATTTGGAAAAAAATAATACTCTCTAAATAA
The DNA here is from genome assembly GCA_043777855.1 of Gammaproteobacteria bacterium. GTDB lineage: Bacteria > Pseudomonadota > Gammaproteobacteria > Pseudomonadales > Cellvibrionaceae > Cellvibrio. The sequence continues at coordinate 2,813 of JAYWHF010000234.1, forward strand.
CTGAAAAAACCCAAACTCAAAAGCAGAGGCTAAAGAGTTTGGGTTAATTTACATTTCTTCAACTAGCCCATTGATCATTGTTATTGCAACAACATGATCAATGAGATTGATAATATCCATTGCTTCGTTGAACAACTTTAGCGAACAGTGTCGGTCAACTACCCGTCCCGTCCTTTCGTCGCTTACAAATAAATGAATGTTTCCACATGCGGTATTTAATTCAACGCATACTGTTTGATTGGGGTGTGGTTTGAAAATTGATGACATGGTGATCTCCAGAGATAATTGAATATTTCGAGAGATAGCACCAGCCCTATGGGATGATGTAACTCCCAAAGGGTAAATGACAAGGTAAGGTCAGACTTTCGTCTTGCTGCGATCACAGACCTAACGCACAGCGAAATAAGGGTCAACTAAGAATGTAGTTGGACATTTAGCGCCCTAAAGATAGTCGGTTTTTATAAAATTCGCAACAAAGACATTCAATAATGAGCAGGAAAAGTATTTCGATAGGATGCTGAATAAAAGGCGAAAGGGGGGTTGAAACGAAAACGCTCAAGGCTGTGAAAATACAATCATAAAAAATGCATGAGAAGCAACGGAAAGTGGTCAGGAAAAATATAAGGGAGCTGAAAGAGTTCTGGGCAGTCCAATGAATCGAAACCATGAGTTTCTGAACTGTCTGTCAGCTAGTAAAACTAAAAAGTGCCCCTTAAAGAAGCGGGCACTTTTTAGTTTATAGATTTACGCAACTTTCCTATATTTCCACACACTTAAAGCTGCAAGCAGTGATGCAAGCAGTGTTAATACCCACCAGGAGTCAATCGGTACTTGAGTAGCTGAAGTGATACTCAAACTACTTATTAAAACTGCATTATTATTGGTACTTATAGGATCTGGTGTTGATGAGGATACTGTTACAGTACTGTAAATATGTCCGGTAGTAATTGGAAGAACGGCCTTCAATTTAACTGTAAATGATGTGTTGCCACTAACGGTACCTAACTGACAAACCATTGATCCTGTTCCTGTGCTACAGCCAGAAGGAATACTCACTGGGGTAACACCATGCAAATCGTAGGTAAGTACAGTATTTCTTGCAACTGTAGGGCCTAAATCTTTGATGACAACAGTAGTGTCAAAACTAGGAGTATTAACTGCATTAATGTCTATAGGGGAAGTTACGACGGGCGATAAATCAGCAACCTCTGTTCCTGTAACAATTGGTGCAGTGTTAGCGTTGTTGCTAGCATCCAGATCACTGCCATTTTTAGTTACAGTGCTAGCTATGTTATAGCTCCCCGAACCCAATACTTGTAAAGTAAAAATTAACGTTTTGGTTTGCGAAAGAAAAGGAATTGTGCAGGTAATAACTTGCGAAGCACCGATAACGCATTCTGACGGGATAGGGTTTATTATGGAAAATCCAGACGGTATTGTTGTTTTAAAGATAACATTCTCTGCATTTCCGGTAGTGTTAATTGTCGCTTGGTAAGTGACATTCGTTCCGGTAACCGCTCCAACAGGTGCTGTTGTGAATACAGAGATATCTACTGGAGTGCCCTTTGCCCACGATAGTGTAAAAGGATTAGAGCCGAGCGCATCAAGCACGTTAACAGCTATTTTATACGTTGCACCGGCAACAACATCAAATCTCACATTTTGCTTATAATCTCCAATCGGATTGCCATTGTTGTCTGTTTGACGCAACAAACTAACACCTTGCGCAACACTCGTTAAGTTATTAACTTGCGTACCGGTATAAACAGTCAGATATTGTTTTTTTAGTGAGGCTGTTGAGAAAGAAGCCACACCTGTATATGGCGCTGTCCACTCATACCAAAGGGACGCATTGGCTGGGTACATTACTTGCCAAGACGGCTCATCATAAAATGGGCTTGGTTCATATAATTGAAATGTCCCATTAGTGATGTCAACGTTCTGTGTAATGCTACTTGATTGGCCACTAATAATGGCTGCATTTTCAAAGTCATCGTTAGCTGGGCGATTGCTAGTTATATTAAGATGAACCGTGGTATTCCCAGCGCAATATTGACTGTCATAGTTGGATCTTACTGTCTCTCTATAAATTTGAATCTTATAGGATTGCCCTGCTATAACTTTACTGTTATTGGGTACGGCATAAAGAGTTGATAACGACGAACCAATATAAAATGCTCCGTATTCTTGAGCGCACGTCACTACTTGATTTTGACTGGTATCTATGGCGGTAAAGGATATATTTAATTTTCCAGTTGTTGGCGCAGTCCATGTGTACCAGCTTGTTGTCTCATAAGGATGCAATGCTACACCCTTGGTTTGAGGATTTGGTTCGCCTGGCTCATTTGATGAATTTGTTAATGAGGGCATCTCCAGGTCTGCTGTTGAAATAACACATCCACTACCAAAGTTGTCACAAGGATTAGTGGGCGCAGCAAGCGCATAACCCGAAAAAAAGATAACAGTCATTATCAATAAATTAAACATATCCAATATATCCCATTGTTTTAATAAAAATTAAGGCTGCGATGATCTACATCCTTCACCACCAGCCGCTACAGATGAACTCGAACTAGATGAATTGCTACTAGCGTTATTCCTTTCAAAATACGTCCATTCAAATACAAAATTTGGTATCTGATGATCTATGGAGTCAACGGCAATGTAATAGCTAACTCCCTCGGTTGCCTTAAGCTCTAAGCAACCGTATTTATCTTCGCCGCCATCCACTAACCCTGCTAAAGTAGCCTGTGCTTGTGAGTTAGGTATTACATCCTTTGGCGCTATGGCATTAACAAGTGTCCCTGTAGAAATAGTATTGCCTGTTTGAAGTCCCATAGGAATTTCCTTAATAAGAGTTTCAAGAGTATCCCCTTGGTAAATACCTATTAAAGAATTAACACGAATACTGCGAGATTGGTCTTTAGTTTTAAACGCAAATAGCCCTGTCTTGGGTGCCGTCCATTTGTACCAAATAGAACCCTGACTTGTTTTATCGGCCAACACATTGTATGAATGTTGTTGCTCACCAACTTCACGCGTAGCGGCCAGTGTTGTTTCGTCTGGGAGAAAACCAGATAAAATATCAGGAGCAAGAGTGATATCTTTAGCATTACTAAAATTGTCATTCGCCGGTGCAATAAATAATTTCCAGTTAAAATTAAATGCACCATCAAACAAATAAGCAGGGTCATCAAAACTGGACGCAAGATATATAGGGCCGCGATTGAACAATTGAATGTAATAGGTATGAAATGGCTGAATATCGAAAACGGATAAAAAGGAGATATCACTTTTCACCAAAGAAAGCGTATTTAGAGTAGTACCGGTATAAAAGTTTATTACTGGTTTATTATGGAAAGCACCACCAACTAAACTGTTGATATTTATTTTCAATTTCCCTGGTATTGTGTCAGCAGTGAAACGAAACCATGAAGAATGTTCTGGCGCAATGTCATTCGGGTCTGTGTTGGGTTCACTTGCCTCAACACTTCCATTAAGCAGCGTAAGATCTTTTGTAGACCCTGCACTTTCAATTAAGTCTACCGGTGTTGAAAAGTTATCGTTGGATACTTGTGTTGCATTTAGGTGAAAACGAAATGGGCTAACAATTGCTGAAGTAGAGCCAATGACTTGAATCTGATAGGTGACACCAGCTTCAATTGTGAAAACAAGTGGCCACCCCGTTTGATAGTTTACATAAGGTCGTATTTCCACCAACGTTGAGAGCCTATCGCCCTTATACAAAGCAATATCGCCAGTACCTAAATTACCATTCTCTTCAGCAAACTTTTGTACCGTTACCCTTCCATTTGCTGGCGACTTCCATTGATACCAGACGCTTGAAGTTGCACCATTCATTCCAAAAGGTAGCAGTTCGTCTTTCTCTAGCGTGGCATTCAATAGTGTTCCTACCAAAATAGGCCTAAAGCCTTCAACGTTTACTCTGCTACCGAAATTATCATTGGCTGCTTTTGTGGGTTTATCCGTAGGGCTTGTACTGGCTGATACACTTGAATTGCTCAAACTAGAATTGGCATTATTTGAAATAGGGGTATTGCCGCTATTACCACCTCCGCCTCCTCCGCACCCTTGAAAGAGAAACAAGAGCGTTAGTCCTACCAACAACTGCGTAATGTTTTTAACCCTGATTGTTGTCATGCCCGTTTTATCCATTGCAGCCGTAAAAAATACAAATTATGAGAGGGTCGCATGAATAACATTGTTTTATGTAAATTAGATGAACGCAAAATTACAATTTTATTTCATTGTGTTAATGCTTCTCCGAAGGTTATTTCTGCTTGTTTAAAGGCACAACAAATGCACTTGCTTTAATGCATAAAAATGCGCCAATGATGGGTAACAACCAAACTCCACCAATTTCCATAAACACAGCCCAACCCATCATAAAAGGCATAGGTAGTTCTTTACCTGCGTAGTTTTGTGCGGCGGAATGAAATACTTGTTCGATATGACTCGCCAGGAGTATGGGTGTTGTCAATGCCAGTATAAGTAGTGTGACAGGAGCACCTAAAACAATTTGAGCCATCAATCTTTTGAGTGTTGTTGGCCATGAACATAAAATCGTGAAAAGAATGACAATGGGTACCAGCGCATGCATAAGGGTGCCATTTCCAGTGATCCGCGTACCTTTGGGTGCTATGGGTATCTCAAGTCGATAAACGTCTTCAGTTGCAGTTGCCACGATGTTAAATATTTTGCCGGTAGGACTATCGCTAATGTTTAATTCAGCGCTGTAATTATGCGCAATCAGATTTGTTAGCCATGTTAAGTAGGGAAGTAGTGCGTGAATAATCCATTCGCCGCAGGTAAAAAATAAAATGGACACAAGCAACCAAGCAATAACGAGCCTGATAGAGATTTGCGTTATCGATTTTGCAATCATGTATTTTTCGTCGTTGCGTGCTGTGCCCAGCCAGCGAAGAAAAGGCAGCCAATAATGATAATGAACGTGGGTGCAAAGTAGGTATGGATGGGTGTAAACCATTGGCCCTGATAAGCCATCACAAAATACAAACCAATAATTCTGAGTAAATTGATAGTCACTAATAAAATGATGCCAGTCAGTAGACCAAAAATTTTATAGTTAAGTGAGGCCGAGAAAGTAATGATGGCGGCGGCCAATAGAAAAAGGGTACCGGCTCCATCGCATCCGCGCACGACTTCAAGAGACGCACCGTGCGACGACAAAACATTGCGTGCCGCTATGGCCATCTCATCAGGCTGTAAATAATTAATGATGGCGGCGCTAGGTGATACCAAGCCATGATGATAAATAACATCGAGCAAAAATGAATCAGGGATTTGAAAATACAAAAACTCAAACAGGCAGTAAATTAATAGGAACAGAAATAGAAACCAGCCAATACGGTAACTTGGGTAAGCTTTTAACAGCCCTTCATTATTTTCCATTTTCATGCGTGTAACAACATCCTTACTCTGTGTGTTTGTATTCAAGCTTTTAGCAAATGAATCATTGTATTCGCTGTGTATGATGTTTTTGTGAATGGTTAAATTGTGTTTTTGCTCCCTCAAGGACGATAGACGACTGCGCCCAAGGGGTTCCAAGCCGAAAGGAGAAAATGTACTCTAGCAACCCGTTTGTCCGTAGAAGAAGGCTTTAGATGTTGTTCCTTATCAGGCTAATCGTTTTAACGCTGCTATCCGGCTTTACCTCTATGGCTTTCGCCCAAGGTGATAACTTGGCTGCGTTGGGTAAAATACTGGCGCTCCCAAACGACAAAATAGATCTCGTTAAGGCAAAGCTATTGATTGACCACATGATTGATCCCAAGGTTGATGTGGTGTCCACGAGCAAAGCATTAGACCTTATGGTGGATGGCGTAAAAGCCATCTTGCCACCTAATGCCTCTAACCAAAACAAACTCATTGGCTTAAGAAGGTATATTTACTTGTCGGGGGAATGGAACGGCTTCAAGCCTTTTTCATACGACCTGGATGATCCTTTGGGTGAAAATATTCAGAACAAAGTGATAGCAACCTACCTGACAACCAGAAAAGGTAACTGTGTATCAATGCCGATATTAGTGCTGCTCCTGGGGCAAAAACTGGGGTTGGATCTCAGCCTATCGACGGTACCACACCACTTTTTTTTAAAGTTTCGTGATGACACTGGTAAAACAGTGAATTTAGAGGCTACTGATCATGCCGCCCCCATGTCTGATGCCCGTTATCAGCAGCAAAGCCCCATGACCGAGTTAGCCATTAAAAACGGTATTTACCTGCAACCCCTGAACAAAAAAGAAACCATTTCGGTTATGATGGAAACCCTCATGGAGCATTATGTGGAATCTAAACAATTCGACAAAATCATTGTCCTGGCTGATCTTGCATTGAAATACTATCCAAAACATGTGGATGCGATGTTGATGAAAGGCGCGGCTTATGGCGAGACCATGAACCAGGAATTTAAAAGCAAATACCCAACGGAAAACCTGGTACCGTTTGAGTTACTTCCTCGCCTTGCTGAGTTGAGTAACAATACAAACTATTGGTATAACCAGGCCGAGGCATTAGGTTTTAGGCCGCCCGACCAAGCCAGCGAAGACGCCTACAAGTTACGAATTCAACAAGAGAAAGCCAGGCAACATTAACGTAAAAGGAAAGGATAGAAAAATGCAGCTCAATAAATTGATCAAAATAGCCCTGTTACTGCTGGTGGCCATCAGCTACAGTCAACATTCAGCGGCGCGATTTTTACAAACCGATCCCATTGGCTACAAAGACGATATGGATTTGTACACCTACGTTGGTGATGATCCTGTAAATAAAACTGATCCGACAGGGCTTTATACTTGTGATGGCACTAAATCGGAATGCAAAAAAATTGAAACTAGCGTTCAAAAAATTCGCGATGCAAGTACTTCAAAAAATCTTACCAAAACAGAGCGAGCGCAACTCAGTAAAGTTGCTAGCACTATTGGTGCAGCTGGCGTAAAAAATGGTGTAACTATTGCGTCTGCACATTTGGGTAAAGATGGTGCTGGTGCTCAGCTAGAAAACCCAGGAACCTCACCTGAAAATAATGTAGCAAATGTTAGTTTTAATGTTGATAGGAATAATTCAGCTGTATTGGGTGGTGCGAATGTTGCGCATGAAATGAAGCATTCATCCGACTACAAGGAAAATGGGAGCCCTCAATCACGAGCTGACGCACTCAAAAATGAGAGAGCAGCGTATATGTATAATTCAAATGTGTTCGAAGGAAATGATGCGGGAAGCTATACACCTGAAGACAACGAGAGAATGGCCAACCAGTCAGCTGATAGCTGGTGTAAGAAGTCTGATGCATCGACTCCTGGATGTTAACCAACCACAAATTGTATCGGCAATTGTTATAGAGAATTCAATAATGAATAAGATTCAATACGTTAAATCTGCATGGATTATATGTAGTATTTTCTTATTGCTCAGCTTAAATAGTTGTGCTGATTCGTTGCAGGATGAGCATGTATATCGAATCGCCTTGCAAGGATTTTGTTCTAAAAAAGTAAAAGGATATAGTTTCTTGCAAAATACAAGCACACCATTACCTAAACGTACAAAGCTATCCACATCAAGTGTTGGGGAGCTAAATGCAGAAGCTATGGATGATATGTATGATCGAAATAAAACGATTACAACGCTACCTGCAAGTATTGCTTGCGATCAATTAAAAATTTTAAGCGAAGCAGAAATTCTTAAGGGATTTGATACAAAACCCAAGCTTCCTCACAGTATTGCTGTTGATGAAGATTGGGCTGGATTTTATGAAACATTCCCTGGTGTATCAGACATAGTTAAGGTTTCTATGCCAGGGTATTCAAAAGATGGTAAGCAAGCTGTTATCTATTTACAGTCTGTATGCGGTTCGCTTTGTGGAGGCGGATCTTTTATGCAATATAAAAATGTTAATGGCGCATGGCTTTATGATAAGACTAGCAGTGTGTGGACTACGTAGTTAACGTGACCGGTATCCGTGCCGGTTATTGGGTAAATATACGATGCAGGCTGATTTTTATAAACAAGCAGGAGATTAGATGTCCAGTCTAGCTGTTGTAGAGTTAGGAGGTGAGGCACTTACCGCATGGGAATATCGATCTTTCTATTTGAAGCATGGAACTATCTACAAAGAATTTTACTGCCCTTTTTGTGAAGTCCCATTATTTGCAAGGCTAATTTACAAGGACGAAGAGTTAAAAATATCTCCAAGTTTTGCGCACTTCCGTGGAAACCCACACAAACTTGAATGTGATGGAGAAGCCATCCCCGTCAGTGAGCCAAAAATAAACACGCATAAAACTCAAATGGTTCCTCGCGATATGCATTATCCCGAAGCATTTGTAGATCGTCCACCACCACGAGTTTCACCTATTGCTACATCACAATCAACTACTCATGCACTCACGGAAAGTGAAATTTTTGATCGAAGAAAAAGTGCAGGCTCGCATAGAAAATCAACTCCGTCTGCTCATTTACTTCAGCCAATTGTTGAGGCATATAATTCGGTATTGTCTGAAGCCTATGAGCTTTATATAGGAGAAAATAAAAAAACAGAAAGAAGTGAATGGATAAATACAATGCTGGCTGGAATGAAACTTCGATTAGAAGATAGTACGACTTACAAAGATGCTTTTAAATCACCAAGCTGGGTGCATCAGTATAAACGCATCTATCATGAGAGGGGAAAAGTTGTTTTTGAAAATTCTAAATTTATTATACTGGGTAAATATAAAATGGCGGATTCAACTGCGAAGTGCATAACTCAACCCGCATAGAAAAAGAGATCAGCTACCTGTAAGCTCGTCGCTTTTTCTCCGGCAAGAGATATG
>JAYWHF010000235.1:0-4088 GCA_043777855.1 Gammaproteobacteria bacterium
AAGTGGTTTTGGCATGAGGCCTCCGATGAATTAGGGAGGCTGAATTTTGGTGGGTATTGGGTGAATTGGCTAGAGGGTGGTTTGTTGATCGCTTACGTAACACTAGAGATTAGAAGAGAAGCGATAATTCGTTCCATATCAATAACTTTGCGAGGGCTCCAAATAAAACGGAGATGTGCGGACAAATATATTTGGGAATATACCGCTGAACGGGGAGCGATACTATCATGAGAATTTTTTCGATAAAGAGCATGCGGCTAGCTCACTACAATATCTAGCGAACTAACCACGTTTGATCCTTTAAAGACTTCGGCTAAGACCGTACTCTAAACGATACAATCCATCGTCAACCACAAACTCCACGGCCGTCTTAAAAATATTGCCCGGATCAGTGGGCGTTAACACATTGATGGTTGCAGTAAATATTCCGTCGTCTGGATCAACAACACCGTCTTCCTCAATGACCTCTATACGTATTTTATCCTTAAAGACGATGCAATTATTGGGCAAGCCATCAGCGATAGATTTTAATTCGTTATCATCAAAGTCTTCTCTTAATACGTTTAAAAATGGAATGGCCATATCATCGGCAAAGAGCTTAATGCGAATTTCGTCAGCGCCTAGCCCCGAAGTTTCAGTGACGCAAAACAAACGCAAATAACTATTCGAAAGGTAAGTGATTTCGTTTCGCCAACCCACACGGAAATCAACATCGTTAATCGACATTCGCTGTAAAAGGAGATAGATTTTGCCTTCTTTGGCAGAAGAATAATCAAGAGTTACCTGCGGTAAATTGTTGCCACCGCTCATCACTGGGTTCGGCGCATCGATACCTTCAAATAGGGCGATTTTCACATTACTCCCCGTCGTGTTATCTACATAGAAATGCGAGTTGTGCGCATCTGCGCTAGTAAGAACGCCTTCAATCGATGCTAAAAACCAGCACTCATCGTTTTGCCCATTTTTTTGACCGAATGGTAAGTTGGGGTTCAAGGGTTTTTCCCACGGACGAATTTTTATCGCAAGCTGACGAGTCTCACCGGTGTGTTTGATAAAACCTATATTAATACTACCGACAAAATTCGGATTATCGCGCCCACCACGCAGGCGTATAAACATAGGCTTGTGAATATCTACTTGGACGCCTTCATCGTGCAGACGAAACTCCTTCAGCATTGGTTCTAACCACTCGAACCCAAAATCTTTTGCAACAATTTTCGCGTAGGGATCGATCATCGTTGAAACCTCATCGTCAAAAAAGAAATGCGTTTCAACTTTATCTGAGGTAAAAAATGTGTATGTACCTGGTGTACCTATGTAAACCCATTGATACATACCGGGATTGGGGATTGCTAAAGTCGCCGTGTTAAGCGCGACCAGCGAACCCTGAGGAATATGTGGAATAAATCCCGCTTGCGTTACCGCATCGAAGGGCGCGCTGTGCGGATTCGACCAATGTATATCAGCAAAAAGCGCTTTGTGATCGCTGCCTACATTGCGAAATTTCTGATGCAACATAGAGTTGTTGATGGGAAGTATCCGCATGTAGTGGGGCATTAACACGCGCATAGTTGTCGCAAGATTTAGCGGCGGTGTTGGAAGGCAGATATAGTCTAATCGCTCTTCTAATCCTGCCGGCAATTTTGGTTTGGGCGATAAATTATAATTGGTTAAACCCGGATCTTTTTCTTGAATCGCTCCCGGGGGTTTCATAAAGGTACGCCAGCTATCCACCAAATTTTGCGAAAAAATACTCGGCTTGACCACAAATACGTTACGCCATTCACCGCGTCGACTTGGTTTCAAATCGCCGCGAATATTGAGATCACCCATAACGACAACTTTATTCCAACCTCCCCCATCACCGGGCGGGCCAAGCACAAGCGTTAGCGCATTTTCTATGGCTTGGAGCTGTTTAAAACGCGTCTTTTCATACTGGCCAACAAAATCGTAAAAAGCCTGCATGTGCGTAATGGCGAGTGTCACTACCTCAAACTGTTGATTAGTCGAGAGCTGCACCACCACCACACCTTTGTCACTCAAACAATCCGACGAATTACACACATCAGCGTAGGGAACAAACAGCGCCTTGTTATTGTTTACGTTAAAGCCAGTGTCGGGCAAGGTTACAAACGGAAACTTACTAAAAATGGCCAAGCCACCATCGTCAGGTTTTGCGGGGAAACCGCCAAAACTCGCGCAAAAATGTGGATAAATTGCCTTTAAACCATCCACTAAAATATCTTTTGCGTCTTCGTTGTCGGCTTCATTAAACGCTACTACGTCGGGCAAATCTAAGAGGTCAGTCGTGGCGGGATCCAAGGCTTTCACAACGGCCTCTGCTCTACTTATCGCTTCGCTGCTGGTTGGCGCGGGCCAAGCCTGAGCCTGGATATTAAACGTCATAAAACGAATATTACTCATAATCTAGTCCTTATATAGTTGATGTTTGCTCCGCAAAAATAGCGGTGCCACAATAAATTAACCTTTTAAAAAGTGCTGTTAAAGGAAGAGCAGTAGCTCCTTAATAGATAGCTCCTAAATAGATAGCCCCTTAGTTCGTAAACACGGTTCTATGCTACTTTTTTACCGCCGCAATTAATGTGAATAATTCCGCTCGTTCAGGTCGACTTTCTCACTTTATCGAACCTTTTTTTTTGCGGGCAAGCGACGACATTTTAAAAGAAATTATCCAACAAGGACCCTTATAATTTTTAAGGTGAGAATGGGCCTACATGACTTTTCTTAAGCGCTGTGGATTTAAAAAAGACGGAGGAAAACCTAGCCTTTTACTGATTATTAAGGCGGGTAGCGGCCTCGTTGACTTCCCTAACCTCCACCTCTAAAATGTGCGCCCCTGAGCCTGTTATAAGCAGCTACCAGCACATAAGTACTTTTAAAAAGCCTCTACAAACAGGCACTAAAAACAACCGAAGGTCGCGCTGCAAACAGTTTCTTTACACCAATGCGGTAGCTTTTAATCGTTAATTCAATATTCATCCTTTCTCCAGGAGCAAGACTTTCCATGTCGATCAATCCTTACGGCCATTTTGATGACGCTAACCGCGAATATGTAATCACCCGTCCAGACACGCCACTACCTTGGTTAAACTACTTGGGTTCAGACGAGTTCTTCGGTTTGTGTACTAACACCGCCGGTGGTTACACTTTTTGGAAAGATGCCAAGCTTCGCCGCTTGACCCGTTATCGCTACAACAACGTACCCTACGATTTGGGCGGACGTTACTTGTATGTGAACGACGGAGGCAGCGTGTGGAACCCGGGTTGGAAGCCGGTTAAAGCTGAAGTCGACAGCTATGAATGTCGCCATGGTTTAGGCTATAGCCGCATCGCCAGCGAAAAAGAGGGTTTGCATGTTGAGAGCCTGTTCTTTGTGCCCAACAAGGAAAATTTAGAATTATGGCAAGTCACTGTCACCAACAACTCCAAGCAGAAAAAATCGGTTAAGTTGTATTCCTATCAAGAATTCTGCTTCTTCGAAGCCTTGAATGATATGACCAACTACCAACGCACCTTTTCCATCGGTGAAGTTGAAGTTGAAGGCAGCGCGATCTACCACAAAACCGAATACCGCGAACGCCGCAATCACTACACCATGTTTGCTTGCACTCGCCCTATTTCTGGCTTTGATACCAGCCGCGACAAATTTGTTGGCATTCACGAGGGTTTGCACGAAGCGCGGGTTCCCTTCGCGGGCAAAGCAACCAACACTAAAGCCTTTGGTTGGAACCCCATAGGCAGCCATGAAGTGACCTTAGAATTGGAGCCTGGCCAAAGCGAAAAATTTTCCTACATCCTCGCTTACGTTGATCAGGGCGATAAGAAAAAATTCGCCAGCAAAGGCGTCATCAATAAAGAAGTTGGCAATGCCATTCTTGCCAAATACTCCGCGCCCGGCGCGGTCGATGCGGCTTTCAAAGCCATGAATGATGCGTGGGCTGGCATGCTCGGCAAATTCCAGGCGAAATGCCCAGATCCACACGCAAGCCGTATGCTTAACACGTGGAATCAATACCAGTGTATGGGTACGTTCAATATGTCGCGCTCGGCATCCATGTATGAAACGG
>JAYWHF010000236.1:0-4087 GCA_043777855.1 Gammaproteobacteria bacterium
TCCATAAACTAAGGATTTCTTTGCTGAAAAAATACACACACGCAGCGAAAATACCTGCAAGTGTCACAACTAATTTTTGCGCAGCGTGATAGGATTTGACAAGTTCATTATGACCGCTATTTTCGAGCAGTAAGCAAAATCGTGGATAGTACACTTGAGAAATTGGTATAACTACCATAAACAATGCGCCTGACAGCGCTGCCGCTATTGAATAGTAGCCAAACTCCTTTAGAGTAAGAAGCTTAGATAACAACAACTTATCTAGTTGCATCAACAACAATGCCAGCAGAGAAGTTAAAAATATTCCCTTTGCGAAGCTCCAAACTTGACGAATTACGGTTATGTTGAATTTAGCGCGCGGATCAAATTCAGTAAATACACGATAGAAATACACCGCCAGTACAAGCAATGTCAGACAAGAGGCAATAACTTGCCAAATAAAAAAAGTACGAATATCGTTGGACCACCACGCCAATACCGCAACAGCTCCCATGCCCCTCACTGTTGCCATCAAAGCACCAATCGCGTTGATAGCAACTTGTTGCTCTAGCCCGATTAAGACGGCTCTGTATATATTCTCAATGCCACGTAAAGCCCCAACAATACCCATCATCACTAGGGATTGAACCACAATGGGTGCTGGAATTTCAATGGACTGAATCCAGCTTACAGCAATTGTTGGCGAGACAAAAAGAAAAAACAGCATGATCAACAATGCAACGCAACCAGCAATGATTTCAGCGCTACGAATCAGATCATGAATCTGCCAATACTGACTTTTATTTGCTGAATACTTGGCCAACTCACCCGAAAGCGTTGGCGTCATGCCCAAATCAAATAGATTTAAACTTGCCTGTAAAACTGCAAAGAAACCAATCAGACCATACGCCTCAACACCCAGATAGTGAATATAAATAGGAATTAGTACAAAGCCAGTCAAGGCTATCCAACCTTGCCCCAAATAATTAGCAATGATATTTTTTTTGACTGACATTCAGAATTTATCTGATTCGCTTGAGATATCCATCCGGCGCAACAGTAATCATCAACTTGTGTTCTATATTTTTGTCTATCACGAATTGTGGATGGTTTTTGAGATACTGCCAAACTGCTGTTTTTGGATTATTCCCAGGCGCCCAAGGTCGATCTGGGAACATAGATGCAGGCATATCTTCCACGACTGTGTCAAACACTACGCAGTAACTATCAACTGATGTAAGCTGCGCATATGCCTCCAATTCGGCCAACACATGATCGTGCGTGTGGTTGGAGTCAAGACAGATCAATATTCTGCGATAGTCCTTCGCAAACTCGCGTACCTGATTGATGACATCAGTGGAAATGCTAGAACCCTCAATCATTTGAATCCTAGAAGCCATCGGGTGATTGAGGATAGCATTTTTGTTGTGAGATCTGATGTCAATATCAATACCTAAGACTTTCCTCTTGGATTGCCGAGGATCAATCGACTCACCTGTTTCGATTGCGTCCGACATGTCCAGCAAAGCTAACATTGAAGCGCTCATCACCAGCGATCCACCGTGAGCAATGCCAGTTTCAATGATCAAATCAGGTTTCACATTCCATATAAGCTCCTGCATCGCGACAACATCTTGCGGGTACTGAATAATTGGTCGTCCTAACCAATCAAATTGGTAGGAGTAACGACGAATATTTGCATGCTCCATCCACCTTGCTGTTGCATCTTTTAAATCGATATCTAAACTCATAAGATTTACATTACTGATGCGCTCTTGTTCAAATACTTCAGAATTATTCATGATTCATCCTTTTGATACGTGACGTTATTTCGTATTCGATCCCATCTTCCTCAAAACGACATGCTGGCTTCCCTTCGAAAGTTCGAGCACGAATCAGATTGATGAGATCACGGGCTGTATATTTTTCATCCAAGTTAATCTTACTAGCAGAATGAATTTCGCTAGCATAGTGAAAACTTCCTGTGTCAGTTGGTTGAGGCCTGCGTTTGAAGTTTCCAGAGCGAATTTGAGGATACGTTAATCTAAATAGCTCAATCATGGCTTCGCTTGCTTTTTCGTAGAGTGATTTCCCTGTATCTTGCCAGCCGTATTCAATTTCTTGCTGGGCAATTACGTCTCCAGTATCGATGCCTTCATCTACAAAATGAAGACTTACTCCGAATGGGCTGCCTTCAACTATTGCCCAGAAGTTGTAATGCTTGCCTCGATTGTGAGGAAGTAAACTTGGATGTGTATTGATAACCCCACTCTCGCATTTGGCAATCAACGCGGTCGAGATAATCTTCGGCCACCAAGCTAATATTCCTAATGTAAAACATGCTCCTTGTTCGAAAGCAAGAATCTGCGATTCACTTTGATAAATCATTGTAGGAATGTTGTTTTTAAGAGCACTCTCAGTCAAATTGTTATTAGAAATAGTCACTAGTAACCCAACGTCTTCAGGGTATGTGTCTACTAACCAACTTGCAATTGCGCAACCAACAACACCATCGCACATAAGAAGTAATTTCATAGACCTCCACCTTCAAACGAAAAACTGTTGGACTACCGAAATTACTCTCAATTGCTCCACCAGTTGCATGTCGTTGTAACTGGGTAGGTTGATCGCTCTATGAGCTATTGAATAAGCATTAAGATTACTAGGTATCTTTGTGAAAAACTCTAGACTAGACAGGGGCCAAAAAAATACACGTGCATCAACATTCTCCTCTTTAAATGCAAGCTGAAGCTTCTCTCGGGTTACACCAGTTTCAGGATCGAAAACTAGAGTTGGCATCCATGCCCCGTTTATGGTTCCATGCGGCTCAGGATTGATGTGTAATCCATTTAAGCCCGCCAATTTATCGCGATAAATACTCAATATCTCACGCTTCCGAGCCACCAGCTCTTCAATTCGCTCCATTTGAGCGCACCCGATTGCCGCCTGCAGATTTGACATCTTGTATTTAAATCCAACCATGTCGGGCCAAAACTGTTTGGTCTGGTTGCGAGTCCTTCCATGATTGCTAAGTGTCAGCACCTTTTCGAAAAGCTCAGCATCGTTGGTCACAAACATACCGCCTTCACCCGTCGTCAGCGTTTTAGTTCCGTGAAATGAAAATGTGCCAAACTTACCCATAGAGCCAGCACGCTTGTCTAAATAAATAGAGCCAATAGCCTCTGCTGCATCTTCTATCACAGGTATTCCATACTTTTCGCCTAAAGCTAATAAACGCGTCATATCGCATAGATTTCCGTACAAATGCGTTGCAACGATTGCTTTTGTTCTTGAAGTAATAGCAGCCTCAGCCTTTTCTGGATCAATACACCACGAATCCGGGAGAATATCTACGAACACTGGATTAGCACCAAGATGGACAATAGGAGAAACTGTTGCAATCCAATTGGTATCTGCCAATATCACATCATCGCCGCTGCCAATACCCAATGCAGCCATTCCCAAATGCAGTGCACCCGTGCAGCTAGACGTCGAAACTGCATAGCCGACATCTAAATATGTCTTGAAAACCGATTCAAAACGATGGATATAGTCATAACAACGATCACCCCAGCCGTTAGCAGCAGCATCCGTGGCGTACCTAATCTCCAGCTCTGTAATTGAGGGTTTTGTGTAAGATATTTTCGGCTTCATATGATCGCCATTTCTGGAACGGCGAGCACAAATCGAGCACCGTGTAGTTGAATCCCAGCGTTTTGCTGCATCACTTCATGAGCGATATTCCATGGTAATATCAGGATGTAATCGATGCTTTTGCCGTTTAACTGAGAAGAAGGCAATATAGGAATATGACTTCCAGGCATGTATTTGTCCTGCTTTGATGGTGCTGCATCAAATACAACAGGGAGCAAATCAGGACGTATGCCTGCGTAATTGAGTAGCGTATTGCCCTTAGCCGCAGCGCCGTAGGCGACAACTTTTTTATTCTCTAGCTTTTGTTGAATCAAAAATGAGACCAACGCGTCTTTGATTGAATCTACCCGCTTCTGAAAACCCTCGTAAGCTTCCAATGATTGCATGCCGGTAAAACTTTCTTGTTCCAACATATTGCCCACGTTAGATTGAGTTAACCATGCTGCATCTTTAT
>JAYWHF010000237.1:0-4079 GCA_043777855.1 Gammaproteobacteria bacterium
CTTTAAATCACGCAAAACCTGAAGGCCATCTGCGCCAGGCATTCGCAGATCTGTTATTACTAGCTCAGGCTGGAACTCATTAACGGCGACCTGTAGTTCAGCAGCGTCTACGGCCTCAAAAACATCGAAGCCACTGTCTCGTAAGTAGACCGCAATACTGCGCCGGACCAAGACATCGTCATCGATAATAAGCAGCTTTCTGCGCATCCCGGTCATTTCTGTAACTTCTCTCATTGCGTGAAAATTGCATGACTGAATTGGCGCACAACACTACTCCTCCGTCAACGAAGTCGCAAGCAATTCCTCGTGCCATTTACTCTAGACAATTTTTGTAAAAAAACACGGAATTCTTGCCAACATAACTAATTTACTTTGGGAATTTCTGACAGGAATTGCTACCAGAAATTTCTAGCTCACTGGCTTTTTTAAGCCCTGTGCTACACTCATCGGGAGACTTACGGCCACAGACTGGCAAAAGATGAATCAATCGCCGCCAATACCAAGAAAGATAAAATAATGAGGGTTTACTATGAGCTCAATCGACAAAAAATTCAGTGAAAAGCGGGATTTTATTCGCATGAAGATCAGCGCGCCTTTAAGCGCCACTCTGTCACACGACGAGGATGTGATTGAAGGTTTATGTCGGGATTTAAGTGGCGGCGGCATGCAAGTAGAGACAAAAAAGGAAATAGCACTCAACACGGAACTGGTTGTAGAAATATCGTCCGATCACGGTCACAACCCCACGCTACATGCACGCGTCAAAGTGGCGCGTTGCTCGCCCCTACAAAGCCGTGGCTTTTTACTCGGCCTTGAGATTCTTGAAATACTGCCGTAAAGGCGTGCGCGATAAACCCTTGTGTGATGTTCGATGCGGATGAACTAATAGTCCTCACTGCCCTCATCGGCACCAAAACTATCTTCAACAACACCATCATTAATTAGATAGGTGCGGCGCTGCAAATACACATCTCTGATAAACACGTATTTGTCGCCCGTAATACTCTTTTCCAGCTGCAGAAATCCTGCGCGAGTATTTACTAGAGATGTGCCTCGCACCGTATTGCTGGTGGGAACATGATCTATGTAAGCTTTAGGGTCGGTAACCCAATCCACCGGCAAGGCAAGGGTATCTCGCAAAGTACTTGGACCCAAGAAAGGCAGCATCAGGTAAGGGCCTTGTCCAACACCCCACGTCGCCAAGGTTTGACCAAAATCTTCTCCACCGCCACCTTGCAAACCCATGTGTTGCGCAACATCAAATAACCCGACCACACCCAGTGTTGTATTGACTAATAAGCGCCCACTGCTGTGAGCCGCTGTGGCAAGCTTGCCTTGAAGAACGCCATTTAGAGCACTTGGCACCTCCAGAACATTGGAAAAAACGTTGGTAACGCCCTGGCGAAAAAAGCTGGGGGTAAGCCGCACATAGGCTTTTGCCAGAGGCTTAAGGAAATATCTATCGGCTTTTAAATTAAAACTGAATACAGTGCGATTGAAACCCTGCCAAGGATCAACGTTGGTTGTTTCAGGCTCTTGAGCAAGCGCTTCAAGCACTGCGGGGCTTTCGGCCACGGGATTTTCGGCCACGGGACTTTCTAAAATGGGGCTTTCTAAAATGGAGCTTTCTGCAAAAGGGCTTTCTGCAACGAGCCGATCGGTAGGAGTTTCTATTTGCGCGCTAGATTCTGCTTGCGCGCTGAGAGACAAAGCAACAATCAACGTAATGACGCTAAGCTTATGAGACGATATTTTCATTTTTTTCCACTGGCGCACTCGGAGGTGCAAGTTGATTTAGGAGATCGAGGACTCACAAACACCCAGTACTCTACCCAAACACCCGCCCGGCAACAAGGCCTAGCCTTAGAACGCGCCTATCACCTGCAACCTAGAGACACCGATAAGCCAAGGCTAACTTCAATGACTTTGTTTCGCTCGGGATATAGCTTTCACTGTCTACCACGAAACCCTTGATGCAGACATCTCTGATCTTTAGGATCAATTCAAACCGTGCAGTTGCAAATTGCTGAGAATTACTAAAGCTATTACTGGTTAACAAAGATGCTGGCACAGAAGCACGATTGTCCGCCGAAACGCTGCTGCTCAGTTGAACTGCCACTGAAGTTGTAGCTGGGACCAGTTTTGCATCAGCAAGATCTTTCTTTTCGACAGAGCTTTTCTCGGTGTTAGCAAGAGCTCGGTGCAACACACCGTTTAGGCCGGTATTTGAGTAATCACAGTTCTGATTAATATCCGACCCCAGCCTATCAGCAGCATCCACCGCCGGCTCACATTCATTATCTGGCTCGGCAGCAAAAACTAAAGCTGCAGAACTTAACATCAAAGCAATTGCTAAAACTAATTCTATGCGCAACATCAGCTGACCTCAAAAAGTAAAAAGGGCGCCGAAGCACCCTCTTGAACGTGTAACTAAAAATTCTAGATTAAAAATTCATCTCGACGCCAACGGCTAGATGCTTGTCATCGCGAGCCAAATCATCTTCAATCAATGTATAAAAAGCGAGCAACTTGGTTGCCTTCGACATTTTGTAATCAACACCAATACTTGTGGATTCGCTGCCCACTACCTTCATATCGGATTGAGCTGTCTGCGCTTTCAACGCCCATTTATCAGTAAGATTGTATTGTGCTGAAACGAGGAAACCATCTTCCTCATCCGCAACTCCATTGTCGTAAGTCTCATACATGGCTCCCAAAACAACTGGGCCAAATGTCACACGCGCGACGGCACGGATTAAATCAACGTCTACCGCCGACACCTTTTTGTCAGAAGCAAGCTTAGCATTATGATCAACGCCCAACGCAAAATAGAGAGGTTTTGTGTTGTACACAGCCGAAGCAGAATAACCGTCCACCGCGTCAACTACGTCATGCTCGGAATTGATATAGGCAGCATTCAACGTGACGCTAGAAAAAACAGGTGATGAGTATTGAACGATATTTTTAAGTCGGTTTTCACCTTCAAGAACTTCAGTTAAATCACCCACCAAGTCATTGAACAAATCAATTTTTTCCTGCGCTAGCTTTACAGGGGTATCAAACATACCGAGCATCACAGTACCGCCAGTACCCTGCAAACCTACATAAATATTCCGCTGAGAGAAGGTTTGCCCAGACACAGTACACGTAGTTTTTGTCGTCGCTGCAGGGGCAGTAGTGGTGGATACTGCAGTACAAGTTTGACTACTAGAACCGTCGTCTACCTTGGTTTGATATTCGAATTGATAGATAGCTTTCAAATCATCATTAATTGCGTCGCTACCTTTCAAACCAATGCGTGATGCATTGCTAACTACTTCAGTGTAGTTTGCACCAGACTTATCAGTAGATTGAAAAGTCACAAATGCTTTACCGTAAACAACTACATCAGCAAACGCCGCTGTAGGTAAAACTGACGCAATAACGAGTGGTAAGAGAGCTTTTTTCATGAGGTTATTTCCTAGATTGTAGGTGTGTTTACGTGAGTAGTTGGGCAAGAAATATGACGCTTTTGTTGCGTTCTGGCGCGCATTATGTGGCAAATATATTTCATTTGTGTGACAACCGCACAAATGAAATATCATCAATGACGCGGTCTTTTTAATGCTTTAAGTGACAGGGCTTTGTTAATTAAATATATCCATCATTCAAAACATTTTCCTTGCGCGCGCATTCTAAACCACAATTGTGACAAGCCACCATGAAAAATTCTAAAAGAAAACATAGATAGGATTCTGCCTAACTCTCAACTTCAAACTGTCGACTTCAAACTCTTAGCCTAAAACTCTCAGCTTCAAAGTTTTTTTAAAGCCTTGTAACAAATAGTTTAGTTTTGCATCTATTATGGGTAGTTGAGGATTGCTCAAAATCTTGCCCTCATACCTAGTTCGAACCAACCTACTTTTTGATTAACGGAGACCTACCGATATGAACAATAAAACAACTCAATCTCTCGTGCTGGCAGCAGCCAGTTTGTTTTCTAGCGGCATGGCATTTGCTGACCATCACGAAGCAGCAAAACACGCCGAAGGAATGGTTAAGTGTGCGGGCGCCAACGCATGCAAAGGCCACTCTGCATG
>JAYWHF010000238.1:0-4069 GCA_043777855.1 Gammaproteobacteria bacterium
TATTATACGCCTAAGGGCGTGGCCATAATTTGGCCTGAGTGGTCGAAGGATGATCTGCTAGCGATGGGTCAAGTGGTACCCAGACTTGAACCGCGCCAGTTTTTCATGAAAATTGATTACTATTCGGCCCTTAACGCCGGCTGTATACACGATTGATCTTGTGTTTAAGCGGAACGCAAACCCTAGTTTAGGCAATCTAGGTTAGGCAAGTAAGTTAGGCAATCTAGATTAAGCGATGTAGACAGGCTCGATAACGCTGGTGCAGCCACTCGCGCGCTCAATTCTAGGCCCTTTCTCGGGTAAACAGCAAGATGGTTTGAACGAGGTAATTTCTTTGTCGCTTCCTTCTAAATCTAAATCTAAATCTAAATCTAAATCTGTGCAGATTTCAGTCGCTTAAAGTGCCATTAGGTTTCGATAATTACTTTAAGCGCGCGGGTGTTAATGGCGTTCGTAAAAGCATCGTAGGCTTCTAAAATGCTATCCAATTTAAAGTAATGGGTAATCAGACGTTGATGGCTCGCCTTCTTCGAACGCAAAATTTCTAGCAGCATGGATGTGCTAAAAGTATCAACCAAACTTGCTGTAACAGTCACTTGGCGATTCCAGCTCTCTTCCAATAGCAAGTCGACCTTGGCGCGACTTGCACCAATATTTACTATTACACCGCGCGGGGCAATGATATGGTTGCAAAGTTTTGTGCTAACCGTAATGCCCAGCGTTTCTATCGCTGTATCAACGCCACTATTGTGGGTGAGCTGCATAATTTTTTCATGCGCGTTAACTTCGTTGTTATTAATAGTGGTTGTAGCACCAAACCGCTTAGCCATTTCAAGCCGATTATTATCAATATCGATAACAAAAATTTTCTTGGGGGAGTAGCGCTGCACTGACAACAACGCTGCTAAGCCAATAGGGCCGGCGCCTACAATTGCTACACTATCACCGGATTTAATTTTTCCATCGAGCACGCCGCACTCAAAGCCTGTTGGCAGAATATCACTGAGTAAAACCAGCGCATCTTCGTCCATGCCTTTAGGTATGTGGTGAAGGCTGGTATCCGCATAAGGTGTGCGAACAAAATCAGCTTGAGTCCCGTCAACTTTATTACCCAACATCCAGCCGCCGGTAACACAATGCGAATAAATTTTTTGTCTGCAATAAGCGCATTTTCCGCAAGCGCTGATACACGAAATCAATACTCTATCGCCCGGTTTAAAAAAACGCACCGCTGAACCAATTTTATCAATAATACCAGTGCCTTCGTGGCCAAGAATACGCCCGGGCTGGCAACTGGATACATCGCCTTTAATAATATGTATGTCAGTTCCGCAAACGGTTGCTTTTTCTACTCTCACAACAGCATCTGTTGGCATATTAATTGTGGGAATAGGGCGATCTTCCAAGGCTTTTTTATTGGGCCCGAGATAAACAAGTGCTTTCATCGTCTGCTTCCTATTGCGTTGCGGGTAAATAATTCAGGTAGTGGTTAGCGATTTTGTCGCGAGAATTTAAAAATTAATCAACACTAGTTTTAATGCTAGCTTTAATACTAGTCTTTGCAGCTGGCTTGGTCGGTATGCTGCATCACTTAGCGCCACTTAATTAAGTAATGTCAAAGCCGGAATTCAAGAGATGTTTTTTTGAGTGTGCTTGCGTGTGCTTGCGTACAGACGCAGCATTCGTAGAAATTTAAAGTAGCAGCTCAGGTCGAGTTAAAAAGCATGTGTGTACCCTGCTCAGAATTTAAAATTCGAACTGCCCAACTAACCAACCTATAGCAGGAAAATTTTATGCAAACAAACTCTAATACAGGCAGCTTAACAAATAGTTCCACAGGCCTTGATTCGCAAGTTCGCAAAGCCGCATCAGGAATATCCAATGAGTTTCAGAACTTCCTTTGTGATATTGAAGACTTATTTAAAGCAACTACGTCACTCACCGGCGATGATCTTGCAAGAGCTAAAGCTAAGCTGGGTGCGCGAATTGAAGCGGCGAAAGAATCAATTGAAGATGCTAGCGATAACGTTGCACAGCGCGCGCGAAGAACGGCAGCCATGAGCAATAATTACGTGCATGAGCAACCATGGACAGTGATTGGCGCTGGTGCAGCTGTTAGTTTTTTGCTCGGTTATTTAATAGCTCGCAGAGCATAAAATAGCGGTTGCATTTTCCACAAAGCCTAGGTTAATTTTATTCAACAGATTTTTCTGTAAAAATAAATTTAAGCTAGGCTTTTTCATTTTCTTTTATCAACTCACCAACTTACTAGCAGGGCACAAATAAAGAATACTCTTCACTTTAAAACCCTATGAGGCATGGATGCCGAGTCGAGCCTACACGGAAGTATTTACGGCGCGTTTTAACGTGAAGAGTATTCTTTACAAATGACCAGTTAGTATCAACTCGCCAATTCGCTATCAAGCGTGCCTACACAGTAAACCTTCTGCAGTAATAGAAAAATTAACTGGCTATTTTTGTATTTTCTTCACTCTTTATAAATTATTAGAAAATAGTTTGGGCAACTATTGTGTAAGTGTGCTGACGAACAGAGTTGCCTGTACCTGTTCTGTAGCATGCAGTTAATAGTTTTAAAAACTATTGTATTTTAGGAATGGGCATAAGTTTAAATTCTATTTTTAACTACATGCTTACAAAACCATGCGATGCAATTTGTTGCATAACTACAGTCGGCAGATCCAACAATGCCGATCTATACCGGAGTATTTAACATGCTTAATCGTAAATTTTATATCAATGCATGCTGTGCAACTTTGCTTGGCGCCACTTTAGCACCAAGTGTGTTTGCTGCTGTACCTGGCTTTAGTATGGGCGTTGACTACGGACGTAACGAAGCTAAAAAATTCTGTGACAATATTGCCAATTGCGACAGTGAAGATACCGGCCCAAAAATTGACGTGGGTTACACCTTCAATAAAAATTGGAGTGTTGAACTAGGTTACACAAGTTTCGGCACCCTAGTTGACTCTAAAGACAGTGCGTTTTCTGTCGAGCAAGATGGCTATGCAATTACACTGACTGCTCTGGGTGAAGTACCACTCAATGACATGTTCAGCATTTATGGTCGCGCCGGGGTTGGACGTTATGAAACCAATGGTAAAGGCCAAGTAGCGGGCGTGCCAGTGAGTGATAGAAATGGCACATCGCCAGTTTGGGGTGCAGGTGTCAAGTGGACTCTGTCAGATATGGTCGCGCTGCGCTTGGAGTATCAAAGTTACATGGATATTTCTCGCGTAGATGGCAATAAAGACGACGTACAAGCAATTTTTGCCGGTGTTGTTTTCCAGTTTTAATGCCGAGCACCATTGTTGTAAGAATAGCCGCCTGCTTTTGCAGGCGGCTTGCATTTGAAATTCTAATTTTTAAAAATTTTTACAGAGGCCTTCAGCGTTAGTTGGCGTACCGAAGCCGTCAGCTTAAAAGAATATTGTATGTCTTAAGCTGAATAACACAGCAGCTTGCTAAAAATATTTCACTACTTAATTTTTGGAGATACTATGAATTATTTAAACATCAAAAAAATCGGCTACCTAACAATACTTATGGCATTTATGGCAATGCTATCGTTAGTGGCTTGCTCGCCAACGCGTACACAGGAAGGCACAGGCGGGTATATTGACGATAGTGTGATTACTACTAAAGTGAAAGCAGCTATTTTAAAAGAGCCTGGTTTGAAAATACTTGAGATAAATGTAGAAACTTACAAGGGCGTTGTGCAATTAAGTGGCTTTATCAGCGATCAGACTGATGCTGCTAAGGCAACTAAAATCGCGCGCGATATACAAGGTGTTGTTAGTGTAAAAAATGATATGCGAGTTAAGTAGCTTTAATAGGTACCACCTAAAGCGCTTAGGCTAATCAATAAAAAACCCAATTTCTATAAAAAATTGGGTTTTTTATTTTGGCGGATTCACCGGGAAGTGCCTAACTGCATAAGCAGCCAATTAATTACTTACTAACTGGTCATTTGTAAAGAATACTCTTCACTTTAAAACGCGCCGTAAATACTTCCGTGTAGGCTCGAATCGGCATCCATGCCTCATACGGT
>JAYWHF010000239.1:0-4063 GCA_043777855.1 Gammaproteobacteria bacterium
AGCCTACTAGTTTGATATGCTGCTGGCTCCCATTATTGTGTTTATGAGAAGTTTGTTATGGAAATGACCATCACCACACCCAGTCTCTTGTTTCCAGCAATTTCCTTACTGCTGCTGGCCTACACCAATCGTTTTGTGGTTTTAGCCAACGTGATTCGGGAACTTAGCAAACGAGAAAATGCCTCCTCACAAGATCTGGTTCGCCGCCAGATTGATAACCTACGCTTACGTATTCGGGTGATTCAACGCATGCAGGCGCTTGGCGTGCTCTCTTTTGTACTTTGCACTTTAGCCATGTTTTCGTTATTGATGCATTGGGTGGTGACCGGGCAACTCTTGTTTGCTATGAGCCTTATCTTGTTAGTGTTGTCCTTGCTGTTTTCGTTGTACGAAGTCAACATCTCCACCGAAGCGATCAATATTGAGTTGGAAAAGTTTGATCGGCATGTCAGTGCGGGCAATGAAAATGGAGAGGAAAATACGGTCTAGTGCCTTCCTTGCTAAGCCGTTTATTAAGTTTATAGCGGTTTTTAATTGCAGCTCCTTCCTAAAATCTGTGTGCCTTCGCTGCTAAATCTGTTCGGCAAAACGTAAGGGTTTTAGTGTTGCGTTTCGGTGGGTGGCGCTTCTAAGCGAATATCCACGGCAAGTTCGTCGGCGATTAAATCCAATTGCGCGTAGAGCGCGTCCATGTCCACCGAGTTAGGCACTTCAATGAGGCCAGTCGCTTCAAACAGAGGTTCACCAGACCACGGCATACTTGAACAAGCCGTTTCCAGCTCTCCCATGTTAATATTGCGACCGGCGAAAGCTTGCGCTATTTCATAGACAATGCCCGGGCGATCATTCCCGACAACACTGAAATAAAATTCTTTTCCCGCTGGTTTAACGACTTTGAGTGCGGGCTCCACGAGGATTTTTAAACCTTGATCAGCAAGCCCACTCAGCGCTTCGATTAATGCGGTTTGGTTTTCACTGTCAACCGAGAGTTGGAGAATGCCAGCAAACTTACCGGCGAAATGTGCCATGCGGCTCTCCAGCCAGTTGCCCTGATGGCGCGTGATGGTTTGCGCCAAAAGTTCAACCACGCCGGGTTTGTCGTCACTCATAATGGTTAATACTAATTGATTTTGCACAATGCGTACCTTTGTAAGATCTCTGATATCAGTGTACAAGCGTAACTTTCTCACGCAGGATGAACAAGTTAAATTTTTTATGATCGTTTAAAACATCTTAATTAGAATTCAATACATGATTATTCCTTACCAACAATTATCACCCGAAGCACTTCAAGGTCTTATTGAAGAATATATCACTCGCGATGGCACAGATTACGGTGAGCAAGAAATCAACCTATCGCAAAAAGTTCAACAACTAGAACAGCAAATGGCTCGCGGTGATGTTGTTGTTGTTTTCGATGTGTCTAGCGAATCAGTTTCTTTATTAAGTCGTCAAGATGCGAAAACCTTAACTCAGCAGGCGTTGAAGCAGCAAGAAGAATAAAGTCGTGCAGCACTAGCACCTTGTGATTATGTAAGCAGAAACGTTAATCCACCCCATGACGAGAATCGAAAACAATTGAATCATTTATTTTTACATTGTCGTTCAGGTTTTGAAAAAGAGTGTGCAGCAGAAATTACTGAGGTGGCCGGTGCCCTAGGCATCTATGGCTATAGCAAAGTAAAAGACAATTCAGCCTATGTGTTGTTTATTACACAGGAAGCGGATGGCGCTATGCGCTTGCAAAAAGAGTTGCGTTTTCGCCGATTTATTTTCGTGCGGCAATGGTTTGTTACGCAAGCGGCGATAACGGATCTTCCAGTCACGGATCGAGTAACGCCCTTGTTAGTGGTTGCCGAAAAGTATCCGGCTGCGCATACCTTGGTGGTAGAAACTACCGATACTAATGATGGAAAAGAATTGTCGGGCCTCAGTAAAAAATTTACGGCGCCGTTCAGTCAGGCTTTGCGTAGAAAAAAAATGTTAATTGAAAAAAGCCAATGGAATCTGCATTTGGTATTTATCAGCGGCACTGAAGCTTATTTGGGCTCGAGTTTAATCAGCAACAGTTCAGCATGGTCAATGGGAATTCCCCGATTGCGTTTACCTAAAGAAGCACCCAGTCGTTCCACCTTAAAATTAGAAGAAGCATGGCATCATTTTATTCCCGCCGTTGAGTGGGATCAGCGTTTAGCCTCGAGCATGCGCGCGGTAGATTTGGGCTCAGCACCGGGGGGGTGGACGTGGCAACTTGTGCAGCGCGGCATGTTTGTTGAGGCTGTTGATAACGGCCCAATGGATCAAAAGTTAATGGATACTGGGCAGGTTAAGCATCGGCTGGAGGATGGTTTTATCTTCGAACCTAAAAAAAATGTCGACTGGTTGGTTTGCGACATTGTAGATAAGCCTGCGCGGGTATCGGCGTTGATCATAAAGTGGTTTAGCAAAGGTTACTGTCGGGAAGCTGTATTTAACTTGAAGCTGCCGATGAAGCAACGTTATCTTGAAGTCAAAAAGTGTGAGCAGCGAATATTAGGAGAGCTTGAGTCTTTGGGTTTTAAAGCGTCTGTGCAGTTTAAGCAGTTGTATCATGACCGCGAAGAGGTTACTGGGCATTTGCGTGTTTATTAATACTGAGCTGTCTTGTCGTTAGAAGAATTTCGCAATACCCATTCTGTTAATAGCACCCAATCATCAATGAGGTTGCGCAATAGTTTGGCGTGCTCCGCTGGCAGTGCGTGTTTGTGTAAAGCGCGCTCGCCAATGCCGGTTAGTGCGGAAACGATTTTTCCAATGATGTGGACGTTCAGTACCGCAACGAGCTGGGCGTTAAAATACATCTCGCCGGTGTGAGCTCTGTGCAATATCTCGTAAGGTACAAGGTCAATTTGATCAAGCGCTTTTTTGATAACATTTGCCAAGCCTGGATTGGTGTTGCGAAGTATTCGAAAGCTTAGCTCAAGCGTCTGGCGACTAAAAAAATCGTCGGTTGTATAGTTGTTCTCAGGTTGCAGAGACATCAAGCTCTGATCCTCGTTGATGAGTATTATTGATTGTTCTCAGTTTGAGTGTAGCAATAGCCCATCATTGTGCAGTTTGTTTTTAGACGAAGAAATACTATGAATGTGTCAGTTGATAAATTTTTAGATACTGCTGGGCTGCTTTGCCCAGAACCTGTGATGATGTTACACAAGTGCATTCGCGACGTGGCCTTGGGCCAGGTTGTTGAAGTGATTGCGACTGATCCGTCTACACTAAGAGATATTCCCAAGTTTTGTCATTTTCTCGGCCACGAGTTATTGATTCAAGAAACCCGCGAGAAAGATTACCGTTATTGCATTAAAAAAGGGAAAGAGTAATTTTTGATTAGAATTATTCTGAGTAGTCAACATTCTGTGTTGAAAAAACGCCGCTGTGTGAGCGGCGGATTTAGCCAGTTGTCTTCTATAAGTTAGTTGTCTTCTGAAAACTAGTTGTCATCTACAAGCAAGGAAATAGCGGCCAATGCCTCTGGGTCTTCCGCTTTGATTTTGTTAGCGATTTGATGCTGAAAAAAGTAACGAAAATGTTCACTGGTTTGGGCCGCGTACAAGCAATCATCGCCCGGTAATACCGGAGTGCTGATGACTTTGGCTTGATCGGTTAACATGCCATAAATGTTGCCATCGTGAAGCAGTCTCCAACTGATCACTTCAATAAGAGATAAACGATTCTGTCCCAGTGTTGCCAATACGGCATGAGTACCTATAGTGTCAGGAAGCTCTTGAACAACGTCGTCATCATTTTCGCATTCAATTTCATAGTATTCGGCGGCTGTTTCCAGTTCAACGACCTTATGAATAGGCGCTTCAAAGAATACTTCGTCGATCCCCTGATCGTAGTAGCCTTCAAAATGTCCGTTGAGTGGATCACACAAGTCAGGGCAGGGCACTATATCGTTTAGCCAAGGAACGAGTCCGACCACATCGCCGTTAGCTCGCAGGCCCCAACAAAGTATCTGTAAACTAAACAGCTTTTCTGAGCTGGTATCGTTGGAGTACAACATTTCCAAACCATCAAGCTC
>JAYWHF010000240.1:0-4047 GCA_043777855.1 Gammaproteobacteria bacterium
CCAGCGGCGTTAAATGGTCTGATAGTATTCAATACATAATGGCCACTGCCGGAGATGAAATGGAGTTTGAAGAGGTTGGTAACGGTGAAGTTATGACCAAAATATTTAAAACAATCAAAGCTGAAACCGCTAAAGCCTTAGAAGCTTTAACCGCCAAAGACGAAAAAACGACTACCGAAAGTGAGTCAGTTGTTTCGGCGCCTGAAACAAAATTATTGGAAAATGTTGAACAGAATCAACTGGAAAAACCTGTTACTTTTGCTATTGCCGAAGAAAAAGTAAAGACCTGGAATCTTAATTATCCTGTTGGCACCAAAGTTAAATCATCCATCAGCGATTATGGTGATTTAGAAACCAGAACCAAGGCGATTGTTTTATTTGGGCACAGGGCAGCCGTTTACATGAAAGAATATAATGGTTATTTTGATTTGGAAGAAGTTACACCGGTGTAGATATGTCTGTTGGCATGGATTTTTTCCAGTGCATACTAATGAGAGACTTATAAAAAATACTGTTCAATTTAAAACATGCCGTAAATACTTCCTTGTAGGCTCGAATCGGCATCCATGCCTCATACGGTTTTAAATCAAACAGTATTCTTTATTTGTGCCCCGTTAGTATTTAGCAAGAAAGAGTTTATAAATGAAGGAAATCACGACAAATTCCCCTTAATAATTTCGATTGTAAATTAACTATTTATCTGCAATCATCTGCGCACATTTAAGAGGTTAAAATCATGAAAAATGTAATTAAAATTTCTATTGCGGCACTTGCAATCGTATTGTCCACTGCAGCCTGTACACCGGTTAATAAAGCGACTGTAGGTAAAGCCAATATGGCAGGTATAGATTTGGCAGTAGCTTGCAATATGGATGGGGCATTGCAATCGGTTCAGGCTGGGCTTAGTTCGGATGTTGATGGCTATCGTAGAATAAGCTATGAACTTAAAGCCGCTATTCACAAAGAACTTGGGCAAACAAAACAAGTGGAAGAAACGGTTCAGTTATTTAAAAATGATAAAAATCTTTCAGATAAAGATGAAGCAAAATTTTTAACCGAAGTGGATTGTTTTCAAGAATATTTAGATAAAGAGCGCCTCAAAAAAACAAATCGCAAAACCTGTAGCTAGATATAATCTTAACCGTATTGCGAATGATTGACTCGCCTATGAAAAGCCCCGTTGTTTTCATGTTTTCGGGGCAAGGTTCCCAATACTATCATATGGGAAAAGAACTCTACGATAACCATCCACGATTCAAATTGTGGATGGATCACTGCAATGACATATTGTCTCCTCTGCTTGATGTTTCCTTGATTGATGTGCTTTATCGAAAAAATAAAAAATCAGAGCTTTTCGACAACATACTTTTTACCAATCCTGCGCTGCTGTGCATTGAATATAGTTTGGCTCGCGTGCTTATGGAAATTGGCATTCAGCCTGATTATTTATTGGGTTATAGTCTTGGAGAGATAACGGCTTCTGTTGTCTCCGGTGCGGTGTCCTTAGAAGAGGGACTTGAGCTAACCGTCGATTATGCAAAGCTGCTGGAAAAAGAATCGCCCGCCGCAGGAATGTTAGCCGTTATTGAATCTGCTGATATTATCATTCAATACCCTGAGCTTTTTCAAAACTGCTGGGTCACGGGTCGGAACTTTAATAGAAGCTTTGTGGTAAGTGGTTTGCCTCACGATATTCAGGCGTTGCAAGTAGCATTAAATCAAAAAAATATCATGTCACAAAAGTTGCCAGTTAATTTTGGTTTTCATACGGAGTTAATGAATCCGCTTGAAGAAAAGTTTAAACAGATGGCACAACGAGTTAATTTTTCTCCGATTAGAATTCCGTGTATTTCTGCATTAACCACAACGCAAATACCAGAGATAAATGCTGAATATTTGTGGGAAGTAATTCGATATCCTGTTGAGTTTGAAAAAACAATCTCTGCGATGTTACAGCAAGGCGACTACCGATTTATTGATGTTGGCCCCAGCGGTACTTTAGCAACATTTATCAAGTATTTACTTCCGTTGGGTTCTAATTCACTTTACTTTGAAGTGATTAATCAATTTGGCAAGGACTTGGTATCGCTGGAAAAGTTTACTGCTCGTTTCCGTTCTGCTACTTGAATACCGCTATAGCTTCCTAACGGGGCACAAATAAAGAAACCTAATTGCTTCAAGGTCTTATTCGCTTTGCCGTGATTTATAAAAACCATCAATGTGAGAAATATATAATGTCAGATTTTATTCCGTGGAGTAGTCAGCCGCTTGAGTCTTGGGCGAGTGTATATGCGCAAGGAAAGTTTATTGATTTGGGTGGAAGAAAAACACATTACATTGAGAGAGGCGAAGGTGAACCCTTAATTCTTTTGCACGGTTTTTTTTATGACTCTTACTTGTGGGCGGACAATATCAATGCGCTGGCAAAAAATTTTAAAGTCTATGCACTTGATTTGTGGGGTTGCGGCTATAGTACGCGAGAACCTCTCGATTATGGTTACCCGCTTTATGCCGAGCAAGTATTGAGGTTTATCGATAAGCTGGGTATTCAACAGGCTTCCTTGATGGGGCAATCTATGGGGGGCGGTACGGCCATCCAGTTCTGCTTGCAGCACAGAGAGAGGGTTATCAAGTTGGTGCTTGTTTCTGCAGCGGGCTTGCCAAACCCTGTGCCGTTGATAGCGAAATTTTTTAATTTACCGCGAATCGGTGAGTTTTTTTTAGAGTTGAATTCGGATGCAATGCGAAAAGTAGGGCTGGTTAATTTTTTTATTTATGATAAAAGTCGTTTAACGGACAGTCATTTTGCTAATATCACCAGAGCTCATAAAATTCAGGGTAGTACGGAAGTTGGTTTGAAAATCCAACGCAAGGATTTTTTTGATAAACTTTATAATGAGATACATCAGTTGGGAAAAATGGTCTTACCTCCGATACTTATTGTATGGGGTAGGGAAGACAAAGCCGTTCCTCTTAAATGCGGACAGGAAATGCAGCGTATTTTAAAAGGCTCACGCTTGGCGATTATTGATAAGGCTGGGCATGTTCCTAATTTTAATCGGGCCGATGAATTCAATCAATTGGCTGTAAACTTTTTGTGTGAATAAGCTTTCTATGAGTTAAGGTTAATAAATGCTAATAATGCTAATGTAGGGAGGTGTGGCGTAACAATAAAAAGAGCCGTATTAATGAGAGTATTCGCAGTATCCGATATACATATAGATTATCAAGATAATAGAAAATGGTTCTCCGAGTTGTCTTCTGTAGACTACCTTGATGATATTCTTATTTTGGCTGGTGACGTAACCGACGAATTAAAATTGCTTGACCAGTGTTTTTACGGGCTGTCAAAAAAGTTTCGAAAAGTTCTCTTTGTTCCTGGAAATCACGAGCTGTGGGTTTCTCGAGACAAACCGCTGACTTCACTTAAAAAATTTCAAAAAGTGTGCGATGTCGCGTTAAAGAATGAAGTATCTATGCAGCCACTTCATGAAAAAGCACTCTCAATTGTTCCTCTTCTCAGTTGGTATGATTTTTCTTTTGCCGAGCCCTGTGTTAAGTTAAATGAATCCTGGATGGATTTTCGTGCATGTGCGTGGCCGAATGAGTGGCAGCCTCGGGATGTTGCTGAATACTTTCTAGAAAAAAATGAGACCCACCTGCCAATAGCCAATCACATGCTAATTAGCTTTTCTCATTTCTTACCTCGAATAGATCTAATGCCTGTTTATATACCTCAAGCGTTTCGTTATCTCTATCCGGTTTTAGGTGGTGTAGGTTTGGAAGCGCAAATTAGAATACTAAAGCCTGATATTCATGTTTACGGCCATAGTCATGTGAATCGTCGTACAATACTGGACGGAATTCAATATATTAATAATGCCTTTGGATATCCTTCAGAGGATCGAATCGCGAGCAAAAATTTACTGTGCATATATGAACATTAAAAATAGGCGGATTCAACTGCGAAGTGCATAACCATTTAAGCAGCTAAAGCCGCCATTTCTTCTTGCATTAAAACAGCTGGCGTTTTGAATTCCAACGTTT
>JAYWHF010000241.1:0-4041 GCA_043777855.1 Gammaproteobacteria bacterium
GCATGCCTACTTGGCGCCCGGCGGCCACCACTTGCTGGTTGTGCGTTATGGTGC
Organism: Gammaproteobacteria bacterium; assembly: GCA_043777855.1. Lineage (GTDB taxonomy): Bacteria > Pseudomonadota > Gammaproteobacteria > Pseudomonadales > Cellvibrionaceae > Cellvibrio. Next base: position 55 of record JAYWHF010000241.1, read on the forward strand.
TGATTATGTTGTGAAGTTATCAGATGCTGAACCTATGCACCGGCATCGCCCGTCTGTTGATGTAATGTTTGAATCAGTCGCGGCAGCGGCGGGTAAAAATGTTGTTGCCGTATTATTAACGGGTATGGGTAAAGATGGCGCAAAAGGAATGGTGGATATTCGTAATGCGGGTGGCTACACCTTTGCTCAGGATGAAAAGTCTTGTGTGGTTTACGGCATGCCAAAAGAGGCTGTGCATCTTGGTGGCGTAGACCGGGTTTTAGGGCTGGATGACATGGGTGCTGCTATTCTTGATCGAATAAAAGCAATGGGTGGTGGGAACCGATTGTAAAACTATTATCGAAAAAAATAAAAAAATAAAAAAATGAAAAATAAAGTAGTATTTTGTCTGAGCTAAGGTTGTGCGAATTATTTCGGGTAGTTGACCGCTTTAGTGGCTATTATTTTATCCCTTCAAGTTTGCGCAAATCATATTGCGTCCTCGCGCTTTTGCTCGATAAAGTGCTTCATCTGCACTCCTTACTTGATCGATAACATTACTGGCATTGGCATTATCCGCCACGCCGGCGCTGAAACTTACCGTAAATACGGTATTGCCTTCTTTGAATTCTATGGCAGAAAACGCTTTACGTAAATTGTTAATCAAGTTTGCTGCATCGTTAACCGTCACATCGGGCAAAGCCAACATAAATTCCTCACCGCCGAAGCGACCAATATAATCGGTTAAGCGGAAACGTTGCTCGAGTAAATTTGCGAGGGCTTTGATGACCCGGTCACCGGTTAAATGGCCGTAGCTATCGTTAACTTTTTTAAAGAAATCAATATCGATCATCGCGATACAACAAGGAGTTTTTCGCCGTTTGCAAAGGCTAAATACACGTTCTGCTGCGAGCTGAATTTGTGCATGGTTTAGCAGCCCGGTTAAACTATCTTCATACATCATTGCCCTTAAAATTTTGGCGCGGGCCAAGCGGCTTTTTACCTGACGAACTAACTCTTCATGTGGCATTCCTTTGAGTAACAAATCATCTGAGCCAATTTCCAGCAAACTGGTTTTGAGATCGGCATTCACTTCTGCGGATAAAAATATTATAGGTATTGATTGGTATTGTTCATGTTGTCGAATAACGGCCGCTAACTCTTTGCCACTGATATCGGGCATATTAAGGTCTAGTAACAGTATGTCGGGTGTGTGCTCTCGCATTAATGCCAAAGTGTTAAAGGGATTGGTCGTTGCGGTGGTATTTATACCCGCGTGATTTAATACGCTGCTGTAAAACTGTACGACAGAATCTTGATCATCCACAATCAAGACGTGGGATGGCCTAGTGGTATTTATGTGTAACGCGTTACGGATTTGACCAACCAAGGCAGGTACGTCTGTGGGTTTGCTCAGGTAGGCATGTGCGCCTGCGCGGACACTAGCAAGCCGGCTGCCAAAATCATCGTTCCCCGACAGCACTATCACTTTTACCCCGATCACCGCCAGCCTTTGGGCTGTGGAAAAAATCTCGGCTGCTGAAGTGTCCGGCAGGGTGAGATCCAGTAGTGCCAAGCCAGGTTTCTCGTTTTCGACAGCAGTTAAAAAATCCTGCAAGTTATGCCAATGAGAGACTTTAAATCCATAGCTGGCAAGCTGCTGTGTCAGTTGGCTCGGTGCATTATGATCATGGTTAAGGTAATAAATGATTGCATGTGTAACTATGGCTTCTGAGTCATTCAGTGTGGATATTTGTTCACCCAATTTTTCTGGGTGTTTATCTTTTTCGTGTAGGGTTTGATTGCTCTGTATATCTCTTAACAATGAAAAAAGTTGCTCAATTTTTACATTGATGGTATCGATAAATAACTCATCACATTGAAATTGGTTTTCTTCGTCGGCGGTGTCGGTTTCGATAAATGGCTTTAAGATTATTTCAAGTTCGCGAGCTGAATTGCTTAACGCCTTGAAACCAAATGTACCACTAGTGCCTATTAGGCTATGCACATTGCGATGCAATAATACAATCTGCTCGGCTGACCATTCATTTTTAAGCTGATTCCAGTCTTTGTGAACATCCAGCAACTTTTGTGGCAGTTGTTGTAGATATTCTACCCTTAACTTTTCCAGCTGTTGTTCAAAAGTAATTTTTGCTGTAGTCATTTTTTCTGTAGTCATTATTTATGGTAACCGTTTTAATTGGGAAGACATCATTGGATTCAGCGAGCGCCGCTTATGTAATTTCCTGATTAGTCGCCACATCGACTGCAAGCGGTAGCTCAAAGTAAAAGCTGCTGCCTTTTGTTCTATTTTTGGTAAAACCAATGCTGCCACTCATGAGTTGAATGAGCTCTTTGCTGATGGCCAGGCCCAAACCACTACCCCCTTTGACGCGAGTGTCTGAGCTGTCGGCTTGAGAAAAACGTTGGAAAATTTTGTGTTTAAAACCGTCGGGTATTCCATCGCCTTGATCACTGATAGTAACGCGCGCGCACCTTCCGCTAACGCCAATGCTAATCTCTACGGCGCTTTGGGCGGGAGAAAACTTTGCAGCGTTTGACAGTAAGTTAGTACAAACTTGATGAACTCGATCGGCGTCACCAAAAATTATGGCGGACTCGTTTTCGCTGATTAACGTAAACTGAACATGGTACTTGTTCGCATAGAGTTGATTGTCTTCAATGGATTTAGTAACTATGTCACGTAAGTTGAGTGGCACTATATTTAGCTCTAGTTTTCTCGCTAGTAGTTTGTCCATATCCAATAGATCATTGATTAGCTTTTGTAGGCGGAAACAGTTGCTGTTCGCTATGCTAATAATTTTTTGTTGTTGATCGTTATTGGGCCCAACTGACCCGGCGTTTAATATGCCGATAGCGCCGGAAATGGCCGTTAGCGGGGTGCGTAGCTCGTGACTCACGGTGGATATGAATTGATTTTTTAATTCTTCGTTGTGTTTGCGTTCGCTAATATCACGCACTACACCTATATAGATTGGATCGTTATCAATGAGCAATGTTGACATTGCCAGCTCAATAGGAAATGCTTTGCCGTTGCGCCTCAAGCCTGCTAATTCTTGGCCGACACCTATGGCATAGTTGTTTTTGAATCCTTCATTGTTTGTTTCAGGTGTAGCGCGACGAGAACTTGATGGCTCGGGTATTAGCCGACTTAACTTGGTATTTATAATCTCCTCTTCGTGGTAGCCGAAAATCGTTTCGGCGGCGTGATTGAATGATTGTATTTCGCCATATTTGTTAACGGTAATAATCGCATCAAAAACATAATCCAAGATGGCTTTAGTGTTTTTAGTGTTGTTATGTAGTTTTTCTTCATAGAGCTTTTGTTGACGAGTGTTTCGAGCAGCTTCGATGAACTGGCCAATGGAATCCGTTACTGGTTTTAGAAAATCGATAAAATTTGTATCGTAACCGTCAGGATTGTTCGCAACGCATAAAATTGCAACCAGTTTGGCGCCATTGAAAATAGGTACTCCCGCGAACGTGGTCAGTGGGGGGCAGCCGTCTGGCATATTTCCACTGCGCATGTCTTTGCTCGTTTCATTGCTAATAAGAGGTTTATTTTTCAGAATTACTGCGCCCAGCAAATTATCGGTGTTAGTGAGTAGCGTGTCGTCGTGCAGATATTTTTTACACAGTTTTGTAAATTTTTGATCTGGAGCGGTAGACACAAGTGCATAGACTTTCAATTCTGGTGTACTTTCATTGTCAAAAAAAACTTCGGCTATCAGACCAAACTTGCTGTTGCTAATGGCGAGCACATCGGCGACGAGCTGTGGAAATACGCCTTTGAAATGGTGGTCTTTAATATAAAGCGCTTGGGCATCGCTGATGGATTGGCTGAGTTGTTGGTGTTTGGCGCGTTCATTGTTTAGCCCAATCAGTTGGGCATTTTTGTAGAAATGTTCCTCAAGGTTGCGTCTGGCCCGTGCCGATGCTGATAGCACAAAAATGATGTAGAGAATCGACATGATGCCCAAGGGTACC
>JAYWHF010000242.1:0-4031 GCA_043777855.1 Gammaproteobacteria bacterium
CCCGATTTTTTTTGTTTCCAGAAAAAGATTTTTTATGCCTGACCAACGTTTCGACCACTTTTCCCCAAGCGCTTTAGACGCAAAAACATCGCTTCCTCACTCGGTAGAGGCTGAGCAATCTGTGTTGGGCGGTTTAATGCTCGACAATAAACGCTTGGATGCGGTGCTTGAAGTGTTGTCTGAAGCTGATTTTTTCCGCGAAGACCATTGCATCATCTTTCGCATGATGCTCAAGCTTCAGGAAAATAATGAGCCGCTGGATGTCATTACGCTGTCAGAAGAGCTGCATAAACACAACGAATTGGAGCGAGTCGGGGGCCTAGGCTATTTGGTGGATATGGCTAACAACACGCCAAGTGCTGCCAATATCGTCGCCTACGCCAAAATAGTCCGCGAACGCTCAACACTGCGTCAGCTTATAGCCGCTACGTCGGAAATCAGTAAATCAAGCTTTAATCCGGCAGGTCTGGACTCCGATGACTTACTGCAAATTGCAGAAAAGCGAATAGCTGACATCGCCGAAGATCGCCCCAAAGAAGGCGGGCTGGTGGGCGTTAATGACTTGCTAAAGGCGTCTGTACAGCGCATCGATGAACTTTTCCGATCAGGCAGTGATATCACCGGAGTGCCCTCTGGCATCACAGATCTAGACGTGCGCACGTCCGGTTGGCAGCCCGGGGAACTCATTGTCCTAGCCGCGCGCCCATCAATGGGAAAAACGGCATTGGCGCTCAACTTTGTTGAGTCTGCGATATTTCACCAAGCCAAACCGGTATTGGTGTTTAGTATGGAAATGCCATCGCCTGCGCTCATCATGAGGATGATGTCATCTATTGGTCGCATAGATCAGGGCAAAATGCGCAACGGTAAACTCACCGAAGAGGACTGGCCGAAGCTGTCAACAGCGGTTGCCAAGATGAAAGACAAAATGCTGTTCATTGACGACACAGCCGCTTTAAACCCTCAGGAAATGCGCGCAAGGGTGCGCCGCATTTCTCGCGAACATGGTAACCCCGGCATGATCATGGTGGATTATCTGCAGCTCATGACAACAGCAGGCGCCAGTGAAGGACGCACGCAGGAAATCTCAGAAATCTCGCGCTCGCTAAAAGCGATTGCAAAAGAATTTGAATGCCCTGTCATTGCGCTTTCGCAGCTCAATCGCGGCGTTGAGCAACGGCCCAACAAGCGCCCGATGAATTCTGATTTGCGTGAATCAGGCGCGATTGAGCAGGACGCGGACGTTATTCTGTTTATCTATCGAGACGAGTACTACAACGAAGATAGCCCAGATAAGGGCATGGCCGAACTTATTATCGGCAAGCAACGCAATGGAGAAATCGGCACTTGCCGCGCCGCATTTATCGGTAAATACACACGCTTTGATAATCTTGCGCCGGAGTATTTTCAGAATGATGGGTATTGATTGAGAGAAGATGTCTTCTATCGCCGAATCTAGGTCAGTAAATATCTAGGCTAAGCGGGCCGCGCCTTTTATGCAATCCCCATCCCGCACTAAAGCAACCCATCCTTGATGGACAATGACACCGTAAAAGATTAGAGATTTGGAAGGCCTCGGTCTCAGCACCTTTAAAGTTTCTTATCCTTTAAACAAATAAATAGACCCAAAACCAAAACTTAGTATCAACACCGTGACGGTAATCAGCGCAACGAGCATTACCATTCCCACCGTCAATATCGAACTGGCAAACATGAATCCTTCCGCTTCCGGAATTCTCATAAAAATTGAAATGCCCGAATAGAGAAAGTAAATCGTATAGAAAATCGCACCCACACCTACCAACATAATCACCACCGGGGCGGGATAAAGCATGGTCAAGCCGGCAAAGAAAATTGGAGTAGCCGTGTAAGCTGCAAAAACAATACACCGTGAAAGACTGGGCGCAGAGCTATAGGTTCGCGACATCCACTTTACGAAAGCTCCCATAACCCCTACACCAGCAAGGATTGCGAAAAACATGAGCGTACTCATAATGAGTGCGCTCGACTCAGTCAACACCACCGTCGGATTCTTACTCACAGTCCAGCCGATCTGCGTCGTACCTATATACGTGGATAGCGCGGGAATGAGCGCTAAGACCACGATGGGTAAGAAGTATTTGAACCCTACACTTTCGTCGGTATCGCGAATCGACTCCCACTCTTTAGTGGTGTTGAGAAAGAGCCCTGCAACGTGAGAAATCATAGCTACCTCCAGAAAATTTTTGCATTAGACTACGAGAAAATAGGCAAAATTAGTGATTAATTTAACCGCGATTAAATGTAAGTTCTGTACCACAGCCGCAGCTAATCAGCGGCGGCGGCTTTAGTGCTTGAGAGAATTATAGGCCTCAACTATCACCTGCAAATCTTCCCATATACGCTCCGCGTTGTGCGGCGGAGCAAAGGAACCTATGTAAGCTGCTTGCGGATTTACGATATATATACGCGCTGAATGATCCACTTGATAATCACTTGACGCATCTATTGGCATATCTATTCCCGCTGGGACTGACAACACACTACCAGCCCGCGTGGCAACACGACTATAGTCCGCACCGAAAAAGTGAGAAATTTTCGCAAGCTCCGTATTACTGCCCCGTAAACCTCGAATTTCGTTGTGAAAAAACGCGGTGTAAGTCGTTAGTTTTTCCGCCGTATCACGCTCTGGATCAAGACTAATAAAAATAACGTGGAGTGGCTGATTTTGGAAGACGTCCTTATCTTGCTGGGCTAACTCCAAAAGCTTTCCTAGCTTTTGGAGCTCTAGAGGACAAAAGTCGGGGCAATTCGTAAAGCCAAAAAAAATCAAACTCCACCGACCAATAAGGTCTTTCGTCGTAACCACTGTGCTTACATCTTGCTCTAGCCTAAATTCTATCGTTGCTTTTGACGCGGGTAAAAGCTGCGCCGAATGCAGCGACTGATGCGCCGCTAACTTGTACTCTCTTAAAGCGAAACTCAGGCTTACCACAAGAGCAACAAGGGCTAGTACACATATTATTTTATTCACCATCTGGCTTTACTATCGCGGTGAAGTGCTCCTGAGTATCATCACTAAACGTGAGCGTAAAAACCACCGGCTCATTGAGTTTCTGTGGACGCCGAGGGCCCATCAACATCAAATGTGTTGCACCAGGCGACAAAACAAGTGAAGACTGCGCAGGAACCACCAAGGTTTCCAGATGTTCCATTTGAACTCTATCGTTAATTAATTTTGTTTGATGCAGCATAACCCGTTCATAATTTTCCGCACTAACATGCTTAATAACGAGCGCTTGCTTACTGATATTATTCAATTGGAGATAGGCAGCGTGGCTTGTCATTCCCGGCGGAGCTAGTTTAATCCAGGCATTTTCAACGATCACCTTGGCTGCGGAGACTTGCAGAGACACACACATCAGCAAAGACAACAACAATGCTTTATGTGTCACTTCTGAATTTTTCTTTGCCACCGATAAGCACTCACTCAAGCTTCCAAGGTTAAAGCACAATTTGCCATTTAACGTAATGGTCAACTAAGAGTATCAAAAACAAGAGCATTAAATGAACGATGGAAAACCGAAAAGTTTCCATCGCCAAACTATCCATCGGACGATACTTCATACGCCATGCATATTGCATAAATCTTAAATTTAAACAGCTACTACCCACCAAGTATAAAACGCCAGACATGCCGACCAAGTAAGGCAGCAAGCAAACAACGAACAATAGTACTGTGTAAAGGAGGATGACTGTTTTTGTAAATTCAATGCCGTGCGTTACTGGCAACATAGGAATGTTTGCTTTTGCGTAATCCTTGCAGCGATGAATTGCCAGTGCCCAAAAATGCGGTGGCGTCCAAGTGAATACAATCATAACCAACAATAGCGCGTTCGCATCAACACTACCGGTAATCGCAGTCCAGCCCAGCAGAGGCGGCATGGCGCCAGCCAAACCCCCAATAACAATATTCTGCGGCGTGGCACGCTTTAGCACGAGGGTGTACACCAACGCATAACCAAACAAACTGGCCAAGGTCAAGTAAGCAG
>JAYWHF010000243.1:0-4020 GCA_043777855.1 Gammaproteobacteria bacterium
AGCTCATATTTGCTAAACTTTGTGTCCAATTGTTTGGAATTTCTTTACCGTATAACTGAAGTATTGTCATTGGATATAAAAAAAATAACGCAAAGTCCAACGGCTCCGATTAAAGAGCGCTGAACGCATTTTTTTATAAAATTCTTGGTTATTAATTGCATGTGCAGTGCCTATATACAGGTGTACCCTGAGGTTCTTGACCATCCCAAGGCCAACCAGTTGTATGAGAAGTGTGTGTGCCAGCACTTAAAGGGCTCTGACCCCTTTTATGCTGTTATAGGCGAGCTAAAAAACTTTTCATATATTTTATTGCCAAGGTAAAACAGTACGAAATAGCCAATAAATTGGCTTATGCCTATGGCATAAAAACTATGCGCTCTTTGTTCAGGAAAAATAAAACCCCGCAGAAAATCCCACAAACACCACGGCCACAGCAATATTTTTCCTAGCATAAAGTAGAAGTTTTTTTGTCTTGTGGCCTCAAATTGATCAGCACCATACCAAGCAGAAAAGTATCCTGCACAGGTAAAAATTGCGACAACAACACAACATATAAGTATTTTTCCCCAACTCATAAAACAGCTCCTTAAAATGATGGCATGGAAAGCATTGGGCCGTAATTTTCTAAAAACTCTTCTGTGAGAAGATTATCGTATTCACCACGAAGCTTGTCTGCATAATCCTGACAATTATTTTTTGTTAAGCTGTACTTCCCTTGCTGGGCTCTTGACTGTGCCTTTCTCATTCTCGCATCGTCGTACACTTGAGGATAAAGCGTGTATTTATTTTTATTGGCCGGATAGCCCGTGTCAGCCCCTACGCGACCACCATTGGGAGAATTAAAAAACCAACATTATCACCTGTGCCGTTGTTGTTGGTTGACTAGCTGTTGGTTGCACCGCAGGAGTGGTTGCTGGCGCAGTCGCTTCACCCACTACTTTTAACAGGTCGATAAACCTGGGCCCATCCGGTAAACGCACCCACGCTGCGAGTTTGAATCCAAAGTTTTCCTTTACCCTTGAAGCGGCAAACAAAGCCCTCGCCCGAAAAAAATAAGGATTTGTAACCACCCACTTTACTAACGCTGTACTCCAAGCCTTCAGTGAAAGCGACTATGTTACCCGTATCGACGACATAGCCATCCGTTACATCAATTTCGATTATCGCGCCGTAGCTGTTAAACCAAAGATCGCCCTCACCACTTGCTCGGATTAAAAACAAATTCTCGCCCGAAAAAAAACCCTTAGTAAGCCCTTGCCACTTAGTGTCAATCGTAATGTTGGGCGTGCTCGCTAAAAATGCGCTGTTTTGCAAATAAAGTGTTTCACCTTTTAAATAGCGATGTACCAAATCACCCGGTGTCGCCGGTGCTATGCCAATTTCACCCGCCCCGGCTTGCGCGGTGTATTCATTTAAAAAAATACTCTCGCCAGAAAGCAAACGCGAGAACCCGCCTTTCATTTTCGTTTTCATCACCAGATTAGTGTCCATAGTCGCCATTGCTGAGGCTTCAACTTTTAACATTTGGTTTGCCGGCAATTTCACCGTTAAGAAACTAAAATCGGGGCGAGCTTCAATCTTATAAGTCAAGCCACTAAACGTGGTAGGTTCGGAGGTAACTTCAACAGAAGAATTTTGCATGACGGTTCCTTTTAAGAGCGCAATTTAAGATGCGGAGTGAGTAGAGCGCCAAAACTTTTTTCATTGTGCGATTGACACCAAATAGTCCCGCGACCGGAAAACTTACACACCAAACCTTCCCCGCCCAATATCGACTGAATCCAGCTTTTCCCCGCCTTGGTGATAGTGAATTTTAGCGTCTCGCTAAACGCCACTATATGACCTGAATCGACAATGTAATCTCCATCAATTTCTAGCGGATAAATAGCACCGAAAGATGAAAGCACTGCTGTACCGGACCCTTTGAGTCGCAACCAAAAAACATTTTCGCCGGACAACAGCGATTTAAAACCTTGCCAACCCATATCAACGTCTATCCCTTGATCACACGCCAGAAAAGATCCACCCTGCACGATCAAATTATCGTTATCCAAGGGCATCACCAACATATCGCCCGCTAGGCCCGTACCTAGCCACACTTCACCCGTGTCGCTCAGCACTTCAAAATGGTTTAGAAATAATGATTCGCCGCCCAACAAGCGCTTAGCCGCTTTAAAAATAGAACCCTTTTGTTTTTTGTGCGTTGTCGTTGTTATTTGTACATTACTACTCATGGCGAGCATCGCACCCGACTCAGCAGTACAAGAGTCTCCGGGACGCAAATAAATTTTTGCAGCCGTATTGCCAGGTTGATTAACAAGTTCTACATGCATGATAGATTCCTTACCAGAATTTTGGATTAAGCCAACTCGCCAAACCAGAAATGCTACGAGTTTGAATGATAATTTTGCCCTTACCGCTTACGCGGGTAACTAAGCCCTCACCCCCAAAAAAGCTGGAGAAAAGCCCGCCGGATAATTGCAGATGCAATGTTATTGCAGGGTCGTAGGCCACCAAATGGCTGGTATCTACTATGTACTCGCCATCAATTTCCTTTTCAAGCAACGCACCATAAGCACCAAACCAACATTTGCCCTGACCGCTGATTTTGATGCGAAATAAACCTTCGCGCGCAATCCACGAGGTGAAGCCAGCAAAATGTAGCCCAATTTTTACGCCATGATCGCAGGCCAGAAATGCGCCCGGCTGTAAGTAAAAATCTTCATTATTTAATGCTTTACAAAAAATCTGCCCGGGCGTTGGCTGCACAATAGTGATGCGCCGCGCTACTTGGGTCGAATTTTTAAAGTGGCTAATAAATAAAGACTCCCCGCCCAAATACTTACGCAATAGGCCGCCAAAGAAGCCACCGTTAAAATGCGCATGCAAATCCAATTGCGCATCCATACTCGACATGGCGTTGGGCTCCGCCACTAAAGATTCCCCCGGCTCTAATTCTATGTCGACATAAGAAAATGCCTGCCCACCTTTAATAATTGCTTTCACTATTTGTCTCCTTTTTCTAATAATTTTGTTGAAGTAGATTCTGTTGACGTAGATTCGGTTTTTGTCTCTGTGTTACTTGCTGCGTTAGTATTTTCGTCATTCGTTTTTACATCTGTTTTTTTGCCGTTGGATAATGAACCTGGCGCCGCTACTTCACTCGGTGAATTTTCCACAAACTCTTTCACTGCCTGCTTCAAAGCGGCGAATTCTTGGCTAAGATCTTTGTAGTCGCCCTTCTTTGCAGGAACTAACTCACGCAAATGTGCCATGCGCTTTTCGCTTGCTGGATGTGTGCTCAAAAAAGTTAGCGCTGTTTTGATCGCTGTTTTTGCTTCTTTATTTTCAATTTTATCCAGCATCTCTTTTTCTTCTGCAATCATTTTTTCAAAAAAACGCGGCAGGCCTTCGGGGTCGACATTCGCGAGCAACAGTAGCTTAGCTGCTTTTTCGTCAGCATCGGTCTCAAACGCGCGTGAATACTGCTGACTCATCAGCATGGGTGCTGCACTTGAAACACTCGCCAAAACACCACTCACATCGCCAAGAAAAACACTTGCCACCGTGTAAATTCCTAAATTGCCGATAATGCTACGCACACCGTGACGCGCTTCAACATGGCTCATCTCATGTGCGAGAACACCCAATAACTCATCGGCAGTTTCTGCCTTTAATATCAACCCTGAATGAACGGTGATGAACCCGCCCGGCAGTGCAAACGCATTTAAACTGCCGTCGTTAACAATTGTAAATTGATAAGTGTAGGGTGAATGTGGCAACGCCGCTATCAAGGGTGAAACCAAGGGTTTCAAATGTGAATCTATTTTTTCTTTACTCATTAGCTTATGAGTAATGCGGTATTGCGCAGCAACACTTTCGCCCAACGTAGTTTCCCAAGTTACAGGAACCTGCTTCACGGCATAACCGGATAGATATTCCATTTTCCACAGCAAGAGCGCGGGTATGGCAAGTATAACTATGGCGATAGCCGCAAACGTCAACCAATTTTCATGGCGC
>JAYWHF010000244.1:0-4017 GCA_043777855.1 Gammaproteobacteria bacterium
ATCTAACTCGAATTTTGGAAGATGCGGTGCGAGAGCATCAGCCTCCAATGATTCAAGGGCGGCGGATAAAATTACGCTATGCGCATCCCGGTGGTCACAATCCCCCAATTGTTGTTATTCACGGTAATCAAACCTCGGACATACCGAGTCACTACGTAAAATATTTGGAGAAAACCTATAGGCGAGTACTGGACTTGCACGGCACTCCGATTCGCATTGAATTTAGAACAAGTGACAATCCATTTACGGCGAAGAAAAATGCAATGACACAACAGCAGTTTATTAAAAAGCGCCGACTAGAAGAGCACGCCAACAAACGTAAAAAATAGTGACGAGTATTAATTTTTAGGCGGCAAACAAGCTTTTTACAGGGTTTGGTGTAATATTGTAGCTAGGGATGCAAACAATATAAGAGTGAGTTGTCGATAAAAATGCTAACACAAACATTTCCTCATGAATTCTGCACCTATCATTCGCTGCAATTAGATGCCTATTTACTGCATCTTGCAGACTGTGAGAGCACCTTAGGCGTGGTCGCGTCAGAAGATATATTGAGTGCAGAGGGTAAGTTGCTTGTCGCAAAGGATACCGCTATTACACCTTCGTTAGCCCATACTTTTTCTCAGCTAACGTTACTGAAACCCCTGGAGTTAAGCGTCAGCCTTGAGCGTGAGCTTGATGTGTTTCTGCTTGAAGCGGATTTCATGGCGGTTATGCAGCAAGATGATTTTCTCTTAGCAATTAATGATAGTCATAACTTAAACCTTCCACTCAAAACTCTTTGCCAGTATTCAATTCAATATTCAATTTTGCGGCAAAAACTGACCGTGATGCAAAAAGTATTGCCTGAACTCTATCAGCGCAGCTTATATTGCGCGTGGCTTTCGTTTTTAGTGGCCAAAGAGATGCGTTTGACGGAACAGGATATTGCTTTAACTTTTGTCGCGGCTCTCTATCGTGATATCGGCATGCTACACGTTGATCCTGATATTATAAATCGTAAAGCGACCCTAACCTTTAATGAGTGCTTGCAACTGCAAATGCATGTCGTTGTTGGGTCGCAAATAATTAGCGCCGTACCCAGCATGCCCGTAGCGGTTTCGCGTGCGGTGTATGAGCACCATGAGCGTTGTGATGGAACCGGCTATCCTCACGGCAAGGTCGAGAGCGAGTTAGGTATCTCTGGGCTGATTATTGGGTTGGCAGATTCTGTGGTCGCTATTTATTATCATCGTTTTAAAGAGCTAGGTGGTAGTTGGCGCGATGTAGTCCCGATAATTCAGATGAATGCGCAAGCCTATTTCTATCGCAATTATGAGGTACTGACAACGGTTTTTAGGCGAGGTGATTTGCCGCTTAGAAATGTAGTGCAGGGTGACGAGACGGCGCAATTCATTGCTGGCTTGGCTGATAATAATAAGCGTTTGAAAAATTGGTTTGAAGCCATGCGGGACTGTTATCTATCGATTGGTTACAGGCACGGAGATAGACGTCTCTATTCATTACAAAATGTCATGCTGCACGTTTCTACTTCTGTAGAGGGTTCGGGTATTTTTAATAAGCAATTGCTAGAGTTGCCTGATGGTGGTGATAAGAAGGCCGCTGAAGAAATGCGTCAGAAAATTGAAAGTGCGCATCTTATGCAACAGGAAATTGTATTTCACTTGCAGCGCTTAAGTCGCATGACCCATCTTTATCTAGAGTCAGGTGATTGTAAAAAAGATGACGTTAAATCTATATTGCTTGATGGGCTTACTAAAGCAAAAAAATTCTTAATGTGATAACTGCCTTAGTCGTCCGCTCGGTTTTTACGATTGGTGCCAAAAAGGTTGCCCAATGATGGATGTGCTTGGGCTAGCTGTTTGCCGTTTTTGCATGAGTCCCGCACTAAATGCTTTTCGCCCCGCATCAATCGCATCCGCAAAGGCTTCAGCCATCAGTGGTGGGTTGTGAGCTTTGGCGACGGCGGTATTTAACAGAACCCCGTCAAAGCCCATCTCCATGGCTTCAGCTGCTTGCGAGGGCGCGCCAAGCCCCGCATCAATGATCATCGGGATATTAGGAAGGCGTTCGCGCAGGGTACGAAGGTTATAACGATTTAATAAACCTTGGCCAGTGCCGATGGGCGCACCCCAAGGCATTAAGACTTCGCAACCTACGTCGACCAATCGTTTGCAGAGAATTAAATCGTCAGTGCAATAGGGGAAAACTTTAAAGCCTTTCTTAATTAGAAGATCCGAGGCTTCAACGAGGCCGAAAGGATCCGGTTGTAAATTATAGTCGTCGCCAATAACCTCGAGCTTGATCCAGTCGGTTGCAAATATTTCGCGCGACATTTCTGCAAGAGCGACAGCTTCTTTTACCGATTTACAGCCCGCCGTATTTGGAAGTAAACGACAGCCACTTTCTTGGATAAATTGCCAAATAGTGTCGCCAGAGCGATCTGCGGGATTTTGGCGGCGCAGCCCTAAGGTCACTATGCCGCAGCGCGAATGCGTAATGGCATCACGCATCACGTGTGGCGATGTATAGAGTGCTGTGCCCAACAGAAAGCGGCTGGAAAAAGTTTCACCGTATAGCTGAAAGTCTTTAGCGCCTATTTTTCTTTCGCTGCTGTTGTGATTCATATCAACCTCCTCCCACGGGTTTAACGATATCGATTTGATCGCTCGCCAAAATTTTTCGCGAATCATAGGTGGAGCGGGGTACAAACTCACCATTAATCGCAACCGCAATTTTTGTGTCAGAGAAGCCCCACTCTAGTAAGGCTTCGCTCAATAAAATTTTTTCAGCGATTTCTGTAATTTGGTTGTTCAGGCTGATAATCATGATTTATTTTCGTCTTGGAATTGTTGAGAAGCTCAATAAATATGTCTTCACCGGTTTCGAAGATATGTGCAAGAATATTTTCAACTATTGCCGGCGCTAGTAAAAACCCGTGCCTAAATAGTCCATTCGCTGTGATTAGTCCTGCTTGAATATTCACTCGCGGCAAATTATCTATAAATGCCGGGCGTAAATTTGTATCCATTTCGATAACTCGCGCTTCCGCAAATGCTGTAGATAGGGTGTAAAGCGCACTGCTAAGTTCAAGTGACGATTGCAGAGTCATAGGTGAGCGATCCTCACTTTCAATTTGCGTGGCGCCAATGATGAAACGATGATGTGGTTTTGGCACAATATAGAGTTGGTAACGCGGGTGCATTAGGCGGATGGGGCGACTAAATTGAATTTCTTTGGTTTCGACATGCAAGGTTTCGCCACGTACACCGCGCAAGCCTGCGACTTGGCTTTTGGCACCTATGCCACGGCAATCAATCACTAAATCAAAATGCTCTTCGCGCGTTTCGGTAGTGATTTTATACGCCGAAACTTCAGCGGGAGTTCGCTCTCGAAGTTCAACCCCTAACTCAATGATGGCTTCGCCCAAGGCTTTAAGTAGTTCTCGATTGTGCAGGTGTCCTTCTTCGCTAAGAAATAGGCCGCGTGTAAATTGTTGGTTTAGGTCGGGCTCGAGCTCGTGAATTTCTTGCTGATCAACGCGCCGAAAGCTATTGCATTGCGGAAGCAAAAAACCTAAGTCGCGCTCAAATTGCTCCAATTCACTGGTATCCTGCGGATGTGCTATAACCAAGCTGCCACGGTGAAAAAATAGAGGCTCATATTGTTTTAGCCTTGCAAGCCATTGCGGCCATCGATGCAATGCAAACATCCCCATGCGATAAACCCCTTCATCAGACACTGCTGCCTCGCTCAAGGGTGCAATCATCCCCGCCGCGGTAAATGCCGCAGCTCCCAACGGCTGATTTGCTTCTGGTATTAAACTTCCTGCTTCAAAGAGAGTGACCTTACAGCCAGCACTTAAAAGATGCCACGCAAGCAAGCGCCCCAGCAAACCGGCGCCAGCAATGGCGATATGACGGTGACCAATTTGTAAAAAAGAATTGTTCATTGTGCCTCAGGCAAGGTGCGTTGAGGCTGAGGATGTTGAACGAGGTGGGGTAAAACCCAGGAAAC
>JAYWHF010000245.1:0-4002 GCA_043777855.1 Gammaproteobacteria bacterium
CATTACAAATACATCGCAAAGAGCCGCCATTTTTTTACTGAGTTCATCCGTGTTTTTTCCTTCGCCGACATTAAAGCGAACGTTTTCTAACAACACTAAATCGCCCCCCTCTGTTGAGGCAGGGAAGGCAAAACCATCCACCCAATTTTTTACAAGCGGAACATCGCGGCCCAATTTTTCGCTGAGGTATTTTGCAACGGGGGCGAGCGAGGCAGCTTCGTCGTAAACACCTTCGTCAGGGCGACCTAGGTGCGACATTACCATCACCTTTGCGCCAGCCGCCAATGCTGCTTTAATAGTCGGGATCGACGCGTCTATGCGCACACCACTGGTGATGCGGCCATCTTCAAGCGGTACGTTTAAATCCTGGCGAATCAAAACGCGTTTGCCGGCGAGGTTTTGGTCTTTCATTTGTTTTACTGTCATGTGAATTCCTCAAATATCAAACGTAAATTTCTTAGTCTTCCAACAGCTCTTCAACTGTACTGACGATGTTATCCACCGTAAAACCAAAGTGCTCGAGCAATACCG
This sequence comes from Gammaproteobacteria bacterium, assembly GCA_043777855.1. Lineage (GTDB taxonomy): Bacteria > Pseudomonadota > Gammaproteobacteria > Pseudomonadales > Cellvibrionaceae > Cellvibrio. The sequence continues at coordinate 532 of JAYWHF010000245.1, forward strand.
GGCCCGGTGCTGATTCACCGAAAGTCGTCATACCCACTACACGGCCATCGAGGCCTACGTACTTCATCCAGTAATCTGCATGCGCTGCTTCTACGGCAACACGGGCCAAGACGCTTAGCGGCAATACTGATTCTTTGTAAAGTGCATCTTGACGATCAAATACGCTGGTAGATGGCATAGATACCACACGGACATTGCGGCCCTTAGCGTTAAGCTGTGCGGCTGCTTTTACAGTGACGCCAAGTTCTGATCCAGTGGCTATTAAGATTGCATCAGGTTCGCCAATTGAATCTATTAGCACATAAGCGCCGCGGGCAATGTCAGCCACTTGCTTGGGGGTGCGGGCTACGTGATCCAGATTTTGGCGACTGAAAACCAAAGCGGCCGGGCCTGTTTTTCTCTCAATAGCTGCTTGCCATGACGCGGCAGCTTCGGCGGCATCGGCGGGGCGCCAGGTATCAAGGTTGGGCGTCATACGTAAGCTGGCGAGCACTTCTATGGGTTGATGGGTAGGGCCGTCTTCACCCTGGCCGATAGAGTCGTGGGTATAAACAAAGATATTTTGCAATTTCATCAGTGCCGACATACGTACGGCGTTAGCGGCATATTGTTGGAACATCAAAAAGGTAGCGCCGTAAGCGATAAAACCGCCGTGCGCAGAAATACCGTTCATGATGGCGCTCATGCCAAATTCGCGTACGCCGTAGTAAACATAATTGCCACTGGCGTCTTCAGCGGTTACACCTTTGGAGCCTTTCCACAAGGTGAGGTTGGAGCCCGCCAAGTCTGCAGAGCCACCTAACAATTCGGGGAGGATTGCGCCAAACGCGCCAATCGAATTTTGTGATGCTTTGCGGCTGGCGATGTTTTCGCCCTTGGATTGGCTAGCGTCAATGAACGCTTTTGCTTTTGCGGAAAAATCGTCAGGTAAGTCACCGTTGATGACGCGGCGTGTAAATTCGGCGGCCAGTTCTGGGTAAGCTGCTTTGTAGGCCGCACATTTATTGGCCCAGGATTGTTCGGCTTCGCCACCTTTGCCTTTGGCGTTCCAACCTGCATAGACATCTGCAGGAACTTCAAAAGGTGGGTATTCCCAGTCGAGGGTTTTACGTACCAAGGCAACTTCTTCGGCGCCGAGTGGTGAGCCGTGGCAATCGTGAGAGCCTTGTTTGTTCGGTGAGCCAAAACCTATGGTAGTTTTGCAACAAATCAGGGTTGGCTTGCCAGTTTCCGCGCGGGCCGCTTCTATGGCCGCTTTGATGGCTGAAGAGTTGTGGCCATCAACCGCGGGAATAACCTGCCAGCCGTAGGATTCGAAACGCATTGGCGTGTTGTCGGTGAACCAACCTTCAACATGGCCATCGATGGAAATACCGTTGTCATCGTAGAATGCGATCAATTTACCCAAGCCTAAGGTGCCCGCTAAAGAGCATGCTTCATGGCTAACACCTTCCATCATGCAGCCATCGCCGAGGAAAACATAAGTATGGTGGTCGACGATTGTGTGACCCTCACGGTTAAATTGTGCGGCGAGTATCCTTTCCGCTAACGCCATGCCAACACCATTGGCGATACCTTGACCCAGTGGCCCAGTGGTGGTCTCGACACCCGGTGTATATCCGCGCTCTGGGTGCCCAGGGCATTTAGAATGTAGCTGGCGAAATTGCTTGAGGTCTTCCACAGACACGTCATAGCCGCTCAGGTGTAATAACGAATAAATCAACATAGAGCCGTGACCATTCGAGAGTACAAAACGGTCGCGATCAGCCCATTCTGGGTTGGCTGGGTTGTGTTTTAAAAAATCGTTCCATAAGACTTCGGCGATATCGGCCATGCCCATGGGGGCTCCGGGGTGCCCAGAGTTGGCTTTTTGAACAGCGTCCATCGAAAGGGCGCGAATGGCATTGGCGAGTTGGCGGCGAGACGTCATATAAAAATGCTCCTGAGAAGGGCAACAGTGATTAAGTATTCAGCAAATTTGGGCTTGCATTCTCGCTCAGCTAAGGTCTTGGGTAAAGAAAATAGAGTCGATATAAAAATATGACAATCTATATCGAAATATTTTGATATAGATATTGTAGGCTGCTAGACTGATGCACATGAATGACCAAGAGCAGTCCCCCGCCCAAGCCGCCGCCGTCCATGTGATGCAAAGTGGTCTTGCCAACTTCCTAAAAGCCGCAGGCGATAGCTTTCGTCTGGAGATTTTGCGCGTGCTCGCGCAGGATTCTTTTGGGGTGCTGGAGCTATGCCGGATTTTTGCGGCTAAGCAATCGGGTATGAGCCACCACCTGAAGGTGCTCACCAGTGCGGGATTACTCAACACTCGGCGCGAAGGCAATAGCATCTTCTACCGCCGAGCCTATTTTGCGCCGGATCATGAGTTGGCGAATTTACAGCAAGCCTTGTTTAACAGCACCGATCAACTGCCGCTTTCAGCCGTTGTGGAGGCGCAGTTGCGTCAACTTGAGCTGGAGCGCCGCTTAGCGTCGCAACAGTTTTTTACCGACAACGCGCATAAATTCCGCGCCCAACAAGATCTAATTGCGAGTTATTCAGTGTATGCCGAGCCTATGACGCAACTGTTGCAGAAAACGTCGTTGCGCGACACGGCACTTGCCCTTGAGGTGGGCTCAGGTGAGGGCGAGTTTTTAGCCGTACTCGCACAGCAATTTTCTCAGGTAATCGCGCTCGACAACGCCGTCAACATGCTTGAGAAGGCACGTGCTTTTGCGCATGAAAAAAAATTACGCAATATTGAATTTATTCATGGCGATACCCGTAGCCTTGCGGAGCAGAAAATTCTAGCGGATTGCATCGTGGTAAATATGGTGCTGCACCACACGCCTTCACCGGCGGATATTTTTCAGGACTTAAGCCAAGCGCTTGCACCGAAAGGAGCCTTACTGGTTTGCGATTTATGTCGCCACGAGCAGGCCTGGGCACGCGATGCGTGCGGAGATTTGTGGCAAGGGTTTGAACCACAGGATTTTTCACGTTGGGCATTGGTCGCCGGCTTAGAAGAAGGCCAAAGCGTTTACATTGCATTGCGCAATGGTTTTCAAATTCAACTGCGGCAATTTTTCAAACCGGCGCTTGCTTAAAATCCTGAACTTTATTTTTTGTTTTTTCGGCGTTACTTTTTTTTGTTGTAGTTATTTCTTCATTTTTTAAAGGAAACTTTTATGTCTGAATATTCTGTTTTTACCTCGGAGTCTGTTGCGGAAGGCCATCCTGATAAAATGGCTGATCAAATTTCTGATGCGGTACTTGATGCAATTTTAAAGGATGATCCAAACGCTCGCGTTGCCGTAGAAACGCTAGTAAAAACGGGGATGGCAATCGTTGCTGGCGAAGTGCGCACCTCAACCTATGTCGACTTGGAAGACTTAATTCGACAAGTCATTTTAGATATAGGATATAACTCGAGTGACGTAGGTTTTGACGGTGCAAGTTGTGCCGTTTTAAATG
>JAYWHF010000246.1:0-11338 GCA_043777855.1 Gammaproteobacteria bacterium
CTCCAGTTGTAAAATGAGATCGCACCGCGCAGTGTCGCTCATTTCATGCTAAGACTGGACTTGCTCGATTATTTGGGCTGTGCCGTTGACTGCGTTGAGAGCCGCTGATGCCTGCGCCCCAAGCGACTGGGCAATACTGGCAGCGACGTTGGCTTGTACCGACAACCGTGAGTTGAACCCGTCTGCTGATTTTTCTAGCGTCCGCATATTCAGTTCAGCATTCCGGTGTTCGGCAGAGTGTGTCAGTTCGGCAACCTTGATACGGGCACCATAGTACCCGGTTGCTGCGCTGATGAGGTTCGCTTGGGCGCTAGCCGAGGACGTGGCCAACCCGGACGCAACTTGTGGGGCTAGAGCAAGCAGCCGGATGTAGTCGCTAGCAGCAGCGATTGAGCGGAGCCGATAGTCGATCGTCGCGGTTAGGGCGAACTTAACATTCTCGATCTCTTGCTCAAATGTTTTGATGGCTCGGTCGCGTGACTGCTCCATGATTTTTGCGTCGCGGTCTCGGCGAATTTGGGCCAGTGAGGCTGCTGCGGCGCCTGGGGGCATAGGGAAGCCTCTGCCCGCCCAGCCCGCAATGGCTTCGTCTTCAGCCGACGACGAAGTCCGAACTATCCGATCGCGGTCGCGTTGCCACAGTTGGCCTTCGACGATCGCATTGATCCCCGACCCTCCTTGATTAATCGCGCGGCTTAGCCAACTATGGGCCCCCTCCATCAAGTCCGAGTTGTTGGGGAAATAGTCGTTAAAGAAATCGGCAAACTTTTCCGACAGGTCTCCGATGATGCGGTTGTAAGTCAGATCGAAAAGGGCAGAGTCGACACCCGTTGCGGACTCCGGGATGAGCACGCTCGGCTCGACTACTTTGGGGGGCAACGGTATTGTGGGAGCGGTCAACGTGATGTACCCCTGAGCCGCCGATTGCGCGGTTTGTGCCGCTTGGTTAGCTAAGTTCGACTTTTCGGTGCCGATCTGGATGGCTCGGTTAAGGATGTCTGTTGCAAGGCTCATTGAATTCTCCGGTTTAAGGGGACTGGGGAAAACTCTACAGTAGCCAACTCAAACGCACCGCCGTCGGTGTTTTGGAGTTCGAGGTCGTAAAAGTTAGACCGCAGACCTCGGCCCATATCAACGCGCTGAACTGTCAAGTTCTCGTCGCTTGTCCGCGCCGAGTAAAAATAAGTCACGCCGTCTGCTATGACTTTGACAACAATTTTGTTGTTTGACGCGACGCCGACGTAACAAGAAGTCAGTGACTTTTTCAAACTGGTGCCAAAGTCGGAGTTGCCTAAGTTGACGGTTGCGTTGACGGGCTCGCCTGCATCAGTCGTTCCCTCTAGTAAGTACACGCCGTCTAATTTGGCGCCGTAGTAACGCCCGCCGATTTTGGCAAAGCTGTTGTATCCGTAATTTTCGTAGCGCGTCGTCCCATCCGTATCAGCGTTCATAACCCAAGTCTGGGCGTCTTCGCGGTCGTCGAGGTGCAGCGCACTGACTCGGGCCACACTCTGCAAAATCGCTTCGAGTATCAGTGATGGAGTTAAGGAAGAAGCCCCGACCACTGAGCTTAGTGCGCTGACGGATACCTCTAAAAGCTGCTCGCTTTTTTCGCCGACATATCCAGCACTGAATACTGTCGCCTCGTCAGTAGCTTCGAGAGGAAACGAAGTCCCGAATAACGCGGCCATGCTGGTTACCGCAGTGTTGTAAGGGTGATCGCTGGAAAACGACGTCATTGCGAGCATTGACGCATCGCCTTTGCCGTTCCCTTCTACGGAGCCGACGCCCCCACTTATCATAGGCCCTAGCGAGCCGTAGGCAAGTGCGTAGCGAGGGGCAGCGGGGGTGTAGCCGGGAGGCCAAGACTTGCCCATGCCGTAGAGGGGGGCGAGAACATTCTGCGCGCTCGCGTAAGCCGTGCCACCGATCGATACAAGAGGAGCAAGACTACCTCCCCCCATCTCGCCCATCCGCCCGCGACCATCGAGTGCGGCCATACGACCAGTGCCCACCCCACCCGCGCGCGTGCCACTGAATGCGGAGCTAGACAGTGCCGGCATTGCGGCAGCGCCGCTGCCGAACAGCGTCAAATGGGCGTCTACTACTGAATCGCCGCTGGCGAAGAGCATGGCCGCTAGGTAGTGACCAGTATCAGGAACCAAAACCCGGTCAAGGACGAGGTCATTAACGTAAAGGGTGAGGACATGGTCGGTTTCTGGAGACCGGGCGATTCGGAATACGTCCGTTGATTTGTAGCCATACATAAAATTCTGCGTATAGGCATCACTTGCATAGCCTTGGGCGATAAAGCCTTGGCCGACAAAGGCTTGGCCCTTAGTGAAATAAAATCCGCTAACCTGCACCTCGGCGGAGGGCTCCGAGGAATAAGTAAAGCCAACCATTACGCCGACGACATCTTCGGGCACTCGGAATGAGAACTCTCCGACACCTTTTAGAAAACCGGTGCTGATCGCAGTCGCAATCCAGCCGTCGGGGGGGTCACCGGGTACTGCCGCCGTTGGAGGGATATACGTTTGCGCGGGGTGATAAACACGCGTTGTTTGTGGGCGGCACGAATATGTGTATGCCGGGTACACGACGCGCGTAATCCCCGGCGGGAATTCCCACCCATACTCATAAATGGGGGGAAATCCGTACGCGTCTACGTAAAACTGGTTGGCGACGTACTTGACGTATTTCGCCCCGGCGGCACGCTCTGCGTCGCCGGAGCTAGGCGGGAACATCCCGCAGACAGTCTCGGTCTCACTGACTGTGCGAGCAGGTATCTCAGGTTGACCGGCAGACGCAGGAATACCGCCAAAGGGGAAGTCTCTCCGTAATATGCTCATGATGCTGTTCGGTCGTAACGTTTTGGAAGCGCAACATCTACCGGGCGCGCCTTTGCGCCGTCACCTACGTAGGTAAGTGTTTTGTAGTGCTGAGTGAGGTCGTCGCCGTTTTCGCGGCTAAACCATGTGGTTGTGGTTATTTTTCCGAACTCTTTTGGTTTTTCGACAATGCCCTGCTTGACCCAAGTCGAGCCTCCATCATTGGAAGCGAACACGTAGTAGGCTAGCTTCACTGTATCCCACGAAGTTATCAGTAAGCGCCCCCCGGCTTTGTCTGTTTTGACTTGGTCGACAGTCAGGTCTCCAAAGTAACGGGCTTCTGGCGGGGCAGCGAAGCCAGTAACATCGAGGTCTGCCCAAGTCTCTCCGGCATCCGTTGATCGGAAAAAAGCTATTTGGGGTGCCGGGTATTCTCCGCGAGTATTCCGCAGCCCCCCGAACTCGTGAATTTCCACCCGTATGCCGACAATCGTGTCGTTACCGAGATACACCAAAGATTCGCACCACATGTCGGTGCGCCTCGTTTTTTCGCCCAAATGCGGGAGCGTGACCGCGACCCTTGCCCACGAATCTAGAACGATGTTGCTGTTTGCGCCGCTGATTTTTATCCCACGCATACCGTTGCCCCACAAATCCCCCCCACCCAGCAGGCCACGGTCTGGTAAAAAAATACTTCTCCAGCCTGTAACCATCAAGATCGCCTCACCTTTGCCGATCATGACCAACCGGGTGAAAGTCCACCCCCATTTTGTGACACCGTAAGTATGGCGGGCTGTTCCCGGTGAGGGGCGAGGAGGGACGGAGTAACTGGGGCCCGTGACAGACGAAGCGATGTCTTTAACAGTCCACGTACGACCTTGATCTGCCGAATACCACAGCGGGACGTACTCAAGCCACGGCGAGTCGCCCTCCTTGATGTTCCAGTAATCGACGTGCGGGGATGCGCCAAGCGATATGATGTAAGAGTGCGAAGCGGAGAACGCCGCCACTGGCGGTTGGTACTCGGAGAAGTCCGACGGCAAAGGCAGGGGCAAGTCGGGAGAAGCAGTGGAACCGTCCGAACCGAATACCGTGACGGCGGGAGCAAGCAGCTCTCTGCCGAGCGAGTCAACCCGCGTACCTTTTTTCAGGTAAACATACGCAGCCTGCACTACAAGCGCGTTGTCGACTTTGGCGCGACCGACGTAGTGGACTGCAAAGGGGCGATCGGCTACGTGGTCGCGGGGGTAGTCGCCGTAGCTACCTATAAACCCGGCATCGCTGTATGTCACCACATTGGTTAAGTGAGTCGTCCATCCTGCTGGCCCTATTATGAGCCTCACCGTACAAACGTTGCGGAGGAAACTCGTGGTCCGCGAGTTCGTCTCGCCGTAAGTAAACTTTGTAATCTCCTCGGAGCACGACTCTGTTTTAGGACCCGCTATAAACCCAAAACCGGCGTATATCCCTACGGCTTTTCCCGAAGGCAAGAAGCCCCTGCGGTAGTCGACCGTTCTGCGCGACGAGGTCGCGCCTTCGACATATGTGGAGTACGTATCGCCGAGGTCTTGCGTAACCCGCGAAAAACCTTGTTTTACTTGGGCGCTGTAGTCTGCCCCTCGGCGCGTTTGAAATTCCGCACCCGCAAGCTGTAGCGCTCGGACGCCCGCGCCACCAGGACCGCTATGGCTATCGGGCAGTTTAGGGTACTTCATGGGTATTCACGAAACTGCGCCAAAAAGGCCCACGCGGTCGCCCCCCCGGTGTATTACTGCCCGGTGTATTACTGCCCAGCGCCCCATCGCCCAGCGCCCCGCCCCCCCAAACTTTGGCAATGGAGGAACAATCGATATAAAGTTCGTTGCTGACAGGTTCACCGTCGACAGTGGCGTTTATCCACAACCTCCCTGTGTCGCCAAGCTGCGTGTCTTGACGAACGTCGAACGTCTCAAATACGTCTTCGGCGTATTGGCGTCTGATGGAAAGAGAACCGAAGCCGATAAGTGCAGTATTCTGCCAGTCGGAGCTCACTACTACCTTATAGCTATCATCCTCCTCGTCGCTCGACGGCCTGTTGCGCCACGGCTTCATGGGATCGTACTCGTCGACTGGAACTCTGACGGAAAATACGCCCTTCTTCTGCCAAGAATAGGACAGTTCCAGCTTGTTTTGCTCTAGCCCGATCTGCGCCCCGTCACCGGCATAAGTGGGCGCCACGTACATCGGATTTCCTACAATCCCCACATGGAATATCAGATTCCTATACGTGTTTGTGACCGAGCCGGAAAAAACACTGTATGACGCGTCCAGTATTTCTTCGAGATATTCGCGGTCTATCTGGGGGGTACCAGCCGCCCACCCGATCTCCTTTGTCATTGCTGGGCACCTCTAGAGCTAATTTGTTGGTAAAGCCATCGAGTAAAAGTCGATAGTTTGGGTTGCGGCTGCGGACAGCTCCACGTTTGACAGGTTCAAGTCGGCGCCTGCTGTGCCGATCAAGCCCTGCACGCGCGGTAGCGTCGTGGAGATTTCTCCGTCGTCCGCCGCCGTCGTCAGTCGGTAAAACCGAGCTGTTCCCGACAGGACGTTGGTGCCTTTCCAAACTTCGGCGGCGTTTTTTGTGATGACACCCGCCGAGGGGGTGGTCTCGAAAGTCAAGCCAGTCGCTGTTCCGTTGCTGGTCACGGTGCAAAGTACCGGGTTGCCTATTACGGAATCGTCAGCGCTTTGCGGGACGGGTCCGGCGTAAATCTTTATGACCCCCAGCGCCATTGCGCCACGGAACGAATTGGATGCCAACATAATGTTTCGCAAACCAGTGGAAGTTTTGATTGCCATACGGGTCTTTCTTAGGTGGAGGTGATGGAGAAGCCGCCAGTTACGCGCAGAATCGTTCCAGCGTCGAGTGTCTTCGGGGAGTAAAACCGGACCGCTGACAGCAGCACGCCGGTCGTAGCGCCCTTTGCGGGGGCAGAGCAGATAAACCCGCCCCGCACGAGTTTCCCGTCGACTGATCCTGTAAATTCAGCCTTGGAGCCGGAGTTGTCCACGCCCCCTCGGGCTGTGCCGCCAAACACGATCCCGGGACGCTGGATTTGTGAGTAGGTTAGCAACTCGGCGGCAGCGCCGGGGAACGTAGACATGGTGTCTTCGGGGACTGGGGTATACGCCCCCTCGAACAGCCCCATGTACCATTTTGGGTAGGCTGTTCCTGCCTTTAGGGCTGCGTCGATAAGGTAGTTGACGCCCTCTGTAGGCAACAGGTTATGAACCGTTTCGATGCCGACGACTTGGCCGTTTCTGACCGTTTCGACAACATACTCGAACCCCCCACGCGCTGAATTTTTCACGGACAAACTCCTATGTGTTAATTACTTCTGCTGTCATGTACGCCGAAGCTCGCGCACCGAGCGCGGGCGTGGCGTTCGACAGTACCGACACCAGCTGGCTTAGCCCGTTGCTTTCTCGAAAAATAGACGCTCCGTTAGTGGCGTCGCCGAACGCAATATGTTCGTCCTGTCTAAGTTCGATCTTGTCACCTACTGCTCGGACGGCTCCCCGAGAGGAGAACCACCAAAGCGCGAGTGAGCTAGGCTCCGAAGCAGCAGTGTTAGGTACAGCCCCATAGTTGGCTAAATGCACTAGCGCGGCATCCGCAATGTCGTCGCCGGACAGAAACCACGTCTGCTTCGCGGTCGCTAAAAAAATGCCGTTTTTTGACGGCTCGCACAGCGTTATTGGGGCATCTAGCCGAACATAGTTGGTTGACGCGCGAAAGTGCCCATAGGCAAACGGCAGCGAGAAAAAAACCGTATCGTCAGCGACTGTCAACAATCGGCCACGGTAGTACCGCACCAATTGTCCGGGGGGCATAGGCGACTCGACCCAGTCGTTCATCGGCTCCCCCGAAGTTTTCAACAATGGGATACGAAATGAATAGGTCTCTGCACTTACCAACGCTTCAAAGTACAGAATCGACCCGCCGACTGCGGATACGAAGACGCGCGTGTCGAACTGCCGCAGGCCGCTAAAGGCGAGGTTGATTGTGCCCTTAGCCGGCACGGCTACTGTGACGCACTCAGAGATCGCTGAGCGCTCGCCAGTTGTGTTGACGTTGGCAAAGGCAACTTGGTAAGTACCCTCGGGCACGCCGCCGCCGCTAGAACTAGAAACCGTTGGGACGGGGTTCAGAGCCGGTACGCACAGAGGGGTCGATACCCCCTCAGCAATAACCTGTAGAGAAGCACCATCTGTCCAAACAATGCCTCTGGGAGTGACTGCGTACGAGACAGTGGCCTCAGCACTGTTTAGGTCTGCTATAGCCCGAGCAGTTGCACCGTCAAACGCATACAGTTGCGCTCCGTCGGCATAAAAGGCGCGAGTACCATCACTCCAGAGGCTGCGGCAGCGCCCCCCGGTGATCCGCATGGTCGCTCCCGGACGGCGCTGTAGAGACCCCACTGTCGTCAAATCGACATTGACTGCATCGCGCAGGTAGTTACCTGTCCGAGGAACCCCCGAGCCGCTTTGCGCCGTACGCAGGCTGCTGCTGGGCATTTTGTTGTTAATGCCAAAGAACGGGCCTACTTTAATTGGCTTAGACATTTCCACATTCTAACTTAGACGATAGATAAGTGCGCGGCAAACCCCCAGGAGTGAGGTCTGCCGCGCGGCAGAGGGTTGGGTAACGAGAGTGAAACTCTCCCGCAAATGGCTCCCACCCTCTGCTGGGGTAGCGCCAGCCACTGTCTTATCTGCTACTGCCACGGCTAACAAACCAGTAGCTTATGCAAGCCGCCGCTTGGCCTGTAACCCAGGCAAACGCCTGCATACCCAGCTCATACTGCTGGGCTTTGTCAAGCGTAGGCCACACCTCAGTGAGTTTTCCGATCAGCGCGAAGTTGAGGTAAATGGCAGCGGTGGCCAAAACAACCGTCAGCACCGGGCGAATCCAGCTACGCATTGCGCTGCCCAGCACCAGCATCCAGCGGTTTTTGCCCGCCGCCCGTAGCGCCTCAGCCGAGAAAGTGTCCGCCGCGTGGCTCTGCGCGATTGCTGCAAAGCGGGCGGCTTCGGTAGCTGAGTCGCCCTCAACAATAGCGACTTCTTTGCGGCCCGCAGCCTCAACCTTGGCGTACTCCAAGTCTTTGTCTCGAATCAGAAGATCGTGCGCCCACCGGCTTTTTTCATGCTCCAAGTCAATGCGCTTGCTGTCGATGTCGGTTTTTTTATTCAAAAACGCCATCACGCCGCCGATGATGGAGCCGAAGGCGCTGGAGCCGAGTAGAGAAAGTATTGCCGTAATCATGTCATGTGATCTCCAAAATAAAGGGCTTGCCGCCAGCCCAAGCCATAAAACGGTTCAGCGCGGGGCGCGACACCAGCCCTGCGGTTTGCATCTTTTGGGCATTGCCCCGCATAACGCCCACACGCTCGCAAGGGGCAATGCAGCCTTGCAGCTGGGTGGTGTAGCCTAGGCTCTCGTCGCCGCCAAAATTTGCCGAATGGATCAGCACCGCCGAGCGCCCCGGCACATTAGCCACGCCATACACGCTCCCAAAGCGCGGGCTTTGCACCATCGCGCAAAGGTACGTGCCTGGGGGTATGCACGATTTTTGCGGGCGGTTGCCCCGCCAAGGCAGCTCGGTGGTGCGGCAGTTGTGCGCGCCAAACGTCATCACCCCGAACGTGCCCATGTCGGTGCTGGGGGCGCGAACAATTCGCACGATGGGTACGGCGGGCGCGGCGTGGGAGGTCATTTACGCATCACTGCGTTGCGGAGTTCTTTTATGTCCGCCTTAATCTCCAGCAGCACGTCGCGGTTGTCGGCTTTGATGTTGCGTAGCTCCGCTTCGTGGCGCGCGTCAGTCTCGCGCAATGTGGCCTGCGCCTGCTCGACACGCGTGACCCGCTCAGACATATTCATCCAAGCCGCCCCGCCCGCCAGCGCCATCGCAATGGCCGTCAGTACATTGCCCAGCGTGATGGTGTTATCAAAGCGCATTTTGTGGGGTTTGTTGTCGTCTAGCATATGTGCCCTTTAGTCGTGCCCGCCCTACCAGTGCGCCAGCGTCCCGAATGTCCCGCAGTGTCATGACCGCCAAAAAAAACACCCACAGCAAAAAACTGCTCGCCACAGCTATCGCTAAGGCTAAAGCCGTCAGCAAAAAAAATGGCCGTCATACCCTTGACTCTGAAAAAGCCGTGCGTACGTCCGCAGGCAGCGCCGCTGCAATCTCTTTGTATCGCGTCATAACTACCCGCTTGCAGTCGTCGGCGCTAGTGCAGGCTGAAAGGTCAATTTGGGGTAAGTCTTTCAGCCCCTGTTTAGCCGCTTGAATCGCCTGGGCTTTGGGCTGGTCGTTGGCGGTGTTGGCCGACGACTGCATACCGTCTAACACATTAATAATGGGCGCCCTTAGCAACCGCACTTGCGCGATGGCAGCCGCGCGAATGTCCGCTACTCGGGGTGCCGCGTCATGTGCGGCATAAAGCGCTATCAGTGCATCCTCATCAGCTTGTGCCAAGCCATCGGGGTAGTTCACTGTATCGGCAGTCCAGCTCAAGGCCAAGCTTGATAAGCCTGCGGCTTGCAGCTCTTTAAAAAAATGTAGGCCGATGGCTTTACCCATCAGGGTCTTGGGTGCAGGAAGTGCTTGAATCGTGGAGGCGGGTACTGGTGTTTGCATAGTTGTTTGCATAGTTGTTTGCGCGGGTTGCTCACCGTTTCAAAAAAATCAGCGGGATCAGCGGGATAAGGTGTACTGGATGGCAGTTTTGCCGCCTTTTAGGTTAAGGGGGTTAGGAGTACCTGTCCGTGCAAAAATTTTCAGGTAGCGCCAGCCCAAGCCGCCCCCTGTTTTGCTAAAGCTCGCCGTGCCGCTGCTTGCCGCTGTGCTGCCGCTGGGCGCGGCGGCGGTGCCCTCGAAAATGCCATGCTCCAAGGGGTCGATGGTGACGGTAGTAACGAATTGCCCTGTTTGAAAGTCATACGCGTAGCTGCTACTGCTGCTGCTGCCTTCCAACTGAGCCGTCGCCGACAGCTTTTCCCCCGGCCACGCGTGGTAATAAATCGGCACGGAGCAGTCGCGCCAACCCGACGTACCCGCCACGGTAAGGTTGCCCTGTAGCACAGCTTGACCGCTGATGCTCGGTTCGTTGAACCAGCTGCGCGTGTATCGCGTTGCGGGTGCATCAACAAACTTATTTAAACTCAACGCCGTCATGCCGACCAGCGTGTAGTTCCAGTCGTCGGCTTTGTACTTAATGCCCCCAGCCTCTGTGTAGCCTGTTGTAAGACACACGATGGCGTTGACAGCACTGCCAGCGGCTGTCGCGTAAACGTAGTACAGGGTGTTGTCTGCTAGCCCCGCCGCAGACACAGCAACGCCGACGTCGATGATGCGGCAGGGTCGGTTGGCAACCGTTAGGCAGTTGCCGTCGTACGGAATGAGCCTCAGGTTCACCCCGTCCAAAATTAACTTGCACTGGCCGTGCGCGGGGGCATTCTGGCGCTGCCAGCCAGCCCAGTTAACGGCTTTCGTGTTTTCGTAAGTACTAAAAGGGGCACTAAATTGCTGCGCCCTAATGTACTTGTTGTTTGCGGTGTCGGACGATTGTAAGTACAGGTAGTAGTAGTCGGACGGTAACGAGTTTTGGGTTGCGCTAAACCCGACAACATAAACACCATCAGCTGGACTCGTGTCTGCCCACGTTTGTATATTCGTGTTGTAAGGTAAGGTGGTCGACCGTCCGTTTATTGTTCTGAATGCTTCGCCCTCTTGGGGTTGGCGCTTCCAGGTAGTCCAGTTGGGTACGCCGCCCCCGATGTCATAAGACGAACTACCGTATATGGTGTTGGCATCGCCGTTCGTGCCCATAGCTGTCGCTAGTAAATGCGTCCAAGGATTTGGCGTGGGGTTGCCGTGGTGCTTAACATCAATGTAGTACCAGCCAATGGGCAGGCCGTTTTGCGGCACTGATAGGTACACGTTGTAAATTTTCATTGGCGGCAGGGGGCGCGATTGCGCCCACACTTGCAAGTTGGTGTTGTCGGGCAGTAAGACCGTAATGCCATTGGTTGTGCCATACGCACTGCCTTCGGCAACGACCCCGGTCGCACCCGTCGCGCCTGTTGCCCCCTTAGCGCCCGCTGCTCCGGCTAGACCCGTCGCGCCAAGGTCGCCTTTGTCACCTTTTGCACCCGTCGCACCCGTCGCCCCCGTAGCCCCCTTAGCGCCCACGGCTCCGGCTAGACCCGTCGCGCCAAGGTCGCCTTTTGCGCCAGTTGCTCCGGCTAGACCCGTCGCGCCAAGGTCACCTTTTGCGCCAGTTGCTCCGGCTAGACCCGTCGCGCCAAGGTCGCCTTTGTCACCTTTTGCGCCAGTTGCTCCGGTTAGACCCGTTGCACCTATCGGGCCTATCGGGCCTGCTGCACCAGTTGCACCTGTAGCTCCGCCTGACGGGCCTATCGGGCCTGTTGCCCCAGTAGCTCCCTTAGCGCCCAC
>JAYWHF010000247.1:0-11322 GCA_043777855.1 Gammaproteobacteria bacterium
TTGGGATGAATTTCTGCAGCAATTTCAGGATCAATTGCGATCAATTGCTGATGTACGTATGGCCAACCAAACGTCAGCGCATCAGTTTCAATTTGCATACGCACAGCAGGGTTGGATTTCGGCATTTCCGCCAAACCATCGAGCAGGCTTTTAAAATACAGCATGGTGCCGCCAACCAATAAAGGGATTTTACCCTGTGCGTGTATGGCTGCTATTTCACGCTCTGCATCCGCACAAAAGTCCGCTGCAGAATAGGGCTCCGAAGGATCGCGAATATCAATTAACTTATGGGGCGCAATGGCAAGCTCTGCGGCCGTTGGCTTTGCGGTGCCAATATCCATACCGCGATAGACAAGCGCGGAATCCACACTGACTAACTCAACCGGCAAGTGTTGGCGTAGGGCTACGGCTAAGTCAGTTTTACCTGACGCAGTTGGGCCCATTAAAAAAATCACAAGGGGCAATTGGGAACGATCCATCTTTACCTCAAAAAACGACCACAACAAAATGGCTAGAAGAAATAAATGCAGGGATAAATAACCGTCGTTGTTTACTGCCCGCGCATAAACATTTTGTCTAATTCATCCAACGATTGGAGTAGCCACGTCGGGCGACCATGATTACATTGCCCACCGCGCTCGGTAGCTTCCATATCACGCAACAAGGCATTCATTTCTGGAAGCGTCAGTTTGCGATTTGCACGCACTGAACCATGACAAGCCATGGTGCTAAGAATTTCATTGATGTGATGTTGAATACGCTCACTGGTACCGTGCTCCATTAAATCAGACAACACATCACGCACGAGCTGATCCACTTTCCCGCGATGTAAAACTACAGGCACTTGGCGAATTAAAATGCTTTCTGGCCCCACGCGCTGTATTTCAAAACCCAAATTTCTAAACAAGTCTTGATGATAGTCAGCGCAATCCGCTTCTTTTTGACTGACCGCAATACTTTCCGGCACTAACAACGGCTGGGTTTGAATACCGCCGTTACCAAACGACTCTTTCATGCGCTCGTAAGTAACCCGTTCATGCGCCGCATGCATATCAACCAAAATTAAACCTTGCGCATTTTCCGCGAGAATATATATGCCTTTAAGCTGCGCGATTGCGTAGCCCAGAGGTGGAATATTGTCATCACCGCTAACGGGCATCGCAGCACCTATTGGTTGCGATGGCTTGAGCAACTCGCCGTAGATTTTTAATGGCTCGCCGATACTACCACTGATATTTTGACGCGAATAATTGTGCTGATAGGGGGTATTAAACGCATAGGATTGCGAAGCACTTTTCGCCGAATTTGCAGGAACAGCGCGCAGATTTAAATTTTCTTGGCCACCAAACTCACCTGCAGCCAACCCTTGCGCTAAAGCTTGGCCTGCGGATGAGCCGACAGTTTCAGGATTGTGCTTAGCAAGAGAATCTTCAGGACGAACCTTTGCCAGTGCATGATGCAAACTGGAATAAATAAAATCGTGTACGCTGCGATTATCGCGGAACCGCACTTCATGCTTCGTTGGATGTACATTGACATCTACCGACGCCGCATCAACTTCTAAATACAAAACAAAGGCAGGGTGACGGCCGTGATGCAACACATCTTGAAACGCTTGACGCACGGCGTGGCTGACTATTTTGTCGCGAATAGCACGGCCGTTAACGTAAAAGTGTTGCAGATCCGCTTGACTGCGAGAGAATGCTGGCAAGGCAACCCAACCCCACAAACGTAACGAGCTACGCTCAATATCAATAAATAACGCGTTCTCCATAAACACCGGCCCACATACTTGTGCAACCCGCCGCTCCTGCTCCAATTGCGTTGTTCCTGCGCGCCACGAGTAAATAACACGGCCGTTATGCCGCAGATTAAACGCTACATCAAAACGCGAAAGCGCTAAACGTTTTACGACATCTTCAAGATGCGTGTATTCCGTTTTTTCTGTTCGGAGAAATTTACGCCGTGCGGGCGTATTAAAAAATAAATCACGCACTTCAACAGTCGTACCACGCGGATGCGGTGCGGGTGATACTTCGGTTTTCATATCGCGACCTTCAGCAACAACTTGCCAACCGGCACTTTCTTCACTTGTGCTGCTGAGCAGAGTTAACCGTGCGACCGAGCTAATACTGGCGAGCGCTTCGCCGCGAAAACCTAAAGTGGCTACCGCCTCAAGATCATCGAGTTCATATATTTTACTGGTAGCGTGGCGGCTTAGCGCTAGCGGCAAATCATCTTTATCAATGCCGCCACCGTTGTCACGCACGCGCATTAGCTTTATACCGCCATCTTCGATATCGATATCCAAGCGCGTGGCACCAGCATCTAAACTATTTTCCAACAATTCTTTAATCACTGAGGACGGGCGTTCAACCACTTCACCCGCCGCGATTTGGTTTGCCAACCGCGGGCTAAGTAGTTTAATTCTCTTCGTCGATACTATGGTCATGGGTTTTCTACAGTTTACCAGTAGTGTTTATTGATCCGAGCAGCTTAAAAAAATCAGGTATGCTAAAAAATTAAACCATCTTGGAAGATTAAAAAATCTTGGAAAATTAAAATATGCAGAAAAATTAGGACTCCGGAATTTTAATCGTTTGACCGACGTTTACCCTTTCTGACGTCAAACTATTGTATTTAACCAGTCGATCTACGTTTACATTGTAACGCGATGCAATGACGGTGAGGGTATCGCCGCGCACCACTCGGTGTTCACGTTCCATGGCCTCTGCTCTTTCACCAAACTGCAACGCAGCGATATAAGTTCCGGCCGGAGGGTTCTGCAAAAAATATTTATGAATGCCCTTAAAAACCGCTTGGGCCATATCAGTACGATAACTGGGTGACGCCAACAGCATTGACTCTTGCTTATTTGAAATAAAACCCGTTTCAATCAGTATGGAAGGTACATCCGGAGACTTAAGCACCATAAAACCTGCTTGCTCCACGTGCCGTGCATGCAAAGACGCAATACCGGCGATTGAACTCAGAACACTATCGCCCACTTGCAAGCTTGAATTCACCGTTGCAGTCATCGACAAATCGACGAGAACACCGGCGAGCACGGCATCCTTATCATCAAGGCTGACGCCACCGATACCGCCAAACAGGTCTGATTCATTTTCCCGCTGCGCTAAAAACCGCGCCGTTTCACTGGTGGCCCCTCTACGCGACAACGCAAATACTGAAGCGCCTTTTGCCGCCGGATTAGTAAAAGCATCCGCATGAATCGATACAAATAAATCTGCTTTCATATCGCGAGCAATGTTACGCCGTTTTTGCAGTGAAATAAAAATGTCACTGGAACGGGTTAGTTGGGCATTAAAACCTGGCCGTGATTTAATGATGCGCACCAACTCTTTCGCAATCGCCAATGTAACGTCTTTCTCTCGCAATCCCTTGGGCCCAAGCGCTCCAGAATCTTCGCCACCGTGACCCGCATCTACGGCAATTAAAATACTGCGCTTACCTCCAAGATCCACATTTATTTTTGACTCGATAGTTTTAGTTTCAATGCTTTTGGTTTCAATAGCTTTAGCTTCACTGTTTTTAGTATCGATGCTTTTAGTATCGATGCTTTTAGTATCCATGTTTTTAGCGATAGTTTTAGTGTCGATAGTTTTAGTGTCGATAGTATTAGTGTCGACAGCTCTTCCATCAGCAGCTTTAGTCGCCGCTGCAGCCTTTGCAATTTCGTTAGCTTTCGAATCAGCTGCTAGTGCGGCAATTAAGTCTTCGACATTCACAGGCTCCTTCAATTCAACAGCCGGTGATTTAGGCTCACCGGCGAGACCGCTTTTACCAGCGGATTCGTTAACCGCAGCGTGAGATCCAGATTCATCGGCATAGAATAAATCAATGACCAAGCGATCATCACTGCCGCCTTGCTTTTTGAGAAAGAAACTCTTGGGCACTACCGTTTTATTCAAGGTGAAAATCAAATGCAAGTCGTTTTTATTAACGACTGAAGCACGAATAATATTCACCGGGGTTCCGCTTAAGTTCAGCGCGGCCAGTGACGTTTCGAGTTCCGTGCTGTACAGCGTATCGGGGATATCCAGAAAAATACGCGCGGGGTTTTCGGCATGCAGCAAACTATGTTGAACTGGCCCCGTTAAATCCAGCACTAAGCGAGTATATTCTTCACCGCGCCACACCCGAACGCTATTCACGGCCACTCCTTGCCCACCCTTTGCGGGAGGCGCACTGTTGACCGTCGGTGCAACAACCACAGACACAAATAGAGCGACAACAATCCATAACCGCAATGAAAATAAAAGCATAGAAATTAAAAATCTCAGAACCTAATTAAATTTTACTGACAAGGCATACCATGAGCACCAAACCAGTGGAGCATGACGCTGGCACTTTACCGCAGACCCTCGGTTGGAACCAGTAAATTTGCCAACCCAGTCACTCTTTATAAAGAGAGCCTTAGGTAAAAACGACAAACTGCATAAAAATGCAAATACATTAACTTAGCCTAGACTCTAGAAATAACCTTTTCTCTTCAGGAAACTTCATGAAATTACTGTTGCAGTGTTTCTCTGTGCGTCGCACCTTTTCGATGATAGGCATCAGCCTGTGCGCCGTCCACATACCAACCGTCAACGCGATTGACTATGGTATCTACGAAGCCCGCGCTTTAGCCATGGGAGGCACTGCTGTTGGCATAGGCAATACCAGTCAAGCCGCTTACTACAACCCTGCACTGCTTGCCTTTCATGAAGGCGATGAAGATAAAACTCGCGATGGCCGTACTTATTTCCCAACCTTGGTGGCGCGAGCCGCTGATACCGTAGATGCCGCCATCTCAGTCGCGAATGACAACTTGGACAAAGATCTTAGCGAAGCCGTCACTGCGTTTAACTTGCAGCGCGATACAGCAAGTGCTGGTGCCGTGGCGACTACCTCACGGGACATAAGATCCGCCTTGGATAAAATCGCCAACAAAAATTTGAATGCAGACGCTTTTATTGGTTTATCGGTCAGCGAACCTAGCGATCATGAAGGCGGGGCC
Organism: Gammaproteobacteria bacterium; assembly: GCA_043777855.1. Taxonomy (GTDB): domain Bacteria; phylum Pseudomonadota; class Gammaproteobacteria; order Pseudomonadales; family Cellvibrionaceae; genus Cellvibrio. Next base: position 5,024 of record JAYWHF010000247.1, read on the forward strand.
TTTTACCTCGGTGTCAGGGCCATTGGCGGCGGCTCATCAAACGTTACCCCTAGCGACATCGCATTACTGGATGAATACATTGAAATGATGGATGAAATAGCCTCCGGCGCAAACCCCGCCGACGTAATAGCCGCGCACCCGAAGCTGATTGATATTAATGGGCAATTGACCGACCCGACGAAATTACTCCAATCCTCCGCGGATGTCAGTGCTCTCGCCATCAGCGAGTGGGGCCTTGCGCTCGCGAAAGAATTCACCTTTTGGGGGCAAGCAGTTTCGTTTGGCATCACGCCAAAAATGATGCGTGTAGATGCTTACCGCGACAACGCTAACTTTGACAACGTTGCTACCGCTGGTGTTGATCGATTCGCAGAGACAAAAAGTACGCACATGACGTTCAATACAGACCTCGGGATTGCCGCCATCATTTTCGAAAACTACCGCGTAAGCCTCGCTGTAAAAGATAGCTTTGCCAAAGAGTTCAGCACCAAACAAGCTTCAGACCCAGTTACTGGCCTCGCCGGACCCGATCTTGTTGTAAAACTTTACCCGCGCTCTCGAATGGGTTTAGGTTACGTAACCAAATCCTTTAGCCTTGGTATCGATTACGATCTGCAAGAATCCACGCCGATCGCCGCAGAAGCCCCCAATCAAGATTTTAGCGTCGGTGCCGAATACCAGGTTTTAAAAAGCGTCGCCGTGCGCATCGGCTACAAGCGTGACCTGACCGACTACCACGGCGATGTTCTATCGGGAGGGTTGGGATACCACTGGCGTCGTTTTGTAGCAGAGTTAGCCTACTCACAGGGCGATGATATGAAGGGCGGCGCATTGCAGCTAGGCTGGACTTTCTAGTAACTCTTTTTAGTAACAAGCTCACAGAACGAAAAAGCTTTTATGAAAATGATTGATGTGCCAAAGAATCTTTGCCACTCTAGATTCAGACACTAAGCCGCGATATTAAACGATCTCTAACTCATATTAAGTTTAATAACTGTATAGCTAGCGAGAGCAAACCATGGAAAAGACCAGTCTCATCAGCTCCAAACAAAACGCCGAACCCTTGGTGGCCATTCAAGCCCTCAGAGCGTGCCGCATACTCGTTATCAACGGCAAAGGTGGAGCCGGCAAAACCACCGTTAGCACCAATCTTGCCGCAATGATGGCGAAGCGTGGCGACAGCACCGCCTTGCTTGATGCCGACCCTCAAGGATCTTCCCAATTTTGGGTGAAAAACCGCGATAAAGAATTACCCGCCGTTTTCGGCTTAAAGCTCGACTCCAACAGCCGCACGACCAACAGCTTCCAGATGCGGGCGCCAAAGTCCACGCGCTGGCTGGTTACCGATGCCCCGCCCGGCCTTAGTGGGCCGGCGCTAGACGACTTGGTACGCGATCATGATCTCATCCTCATACCTGTCATGCCATCAGACATAGATATTCGCACCAGCGCTCGTTTTATTGGGGACTTGTTATTGACCCAAAATATGCGGCGCAATCGCAGGCCGATCGCTGTCATCGCCAACCGCACAAAGCAAAAGACCAATTCATGGGGCCGGCTCGAAAAGTTTTTACTCAGCCTCAATATCCCCTATCCCACCACGCTACGTGACTCGCAAAATTACGTTCGCGCCTACAGCGAAGGGCGCGGCATAGTCGAATACCCGCAACAAAGTCACTTCCGCGATCGCAATGATTGGGACTCACTGCTTCGCTGGATAGACGCCCAAAATATTAGCAACGCCTGGTGGAAAGAAAAACTTGCCTTGGCAGTGCCGCCAGAAAATGGCTCTGAGCTAGCCTAGGTACACGCTTAGGTACAGCTTAAGTACCGCTTAGGTACCGCTTAGTACTAACGAAAAACAGCGCAAAGCACTACCCAGAATAGGCCGTGTGGGTTGCGAGTGCGGCTATTAATGCAAAGCTTTTTTGAGCTATTTTTGGTGTGGAGGTGCTGAATAGTGACAAATCTTAGTATTTCATTTCCTGCATTTCATGTTCTACATACTTCATGCGCTCTTCCAAAATCGACGTAGTTTGAAAGTTGCCTTTAGATAACTTGAGGGCATTGCGCAGCTGGATTTGCGCCTTGTCGTAGATGCCGTTCGCAATAAAGTATTCCGAGCGAGCTTGGTGTACCCCTAAAATATTCCCGTTTAAACCGTTCACTTCGGCGAGTAAATACCAAACGTAGTCGTCATCTTTGCGTTTGCGCGAGTAGCGCTCGAGCAGCTCCGCCGACTTCGCATAGAGGCCAGATTTCATGAGGGCTTCGGCGTAGCGAATCGTAACGGGGTAGCTGTCGGGGTTTAGTTTGAGTTGAGTTTCGAGTAAATCCAAGGCCGGCTTGAAGCGCTCGGCTGCCACGTCAATGTCTGCCTTCATGATGAGGTAAGTGGTGCGAGTGGGATCCTTTTCCAGCAGAGGCTGCAGTGCCGCATGCGCCGCATCGTACTGGCCAGTGTGCGAATAGGCGAGCGCCAAGCCGTAGCGACTGGCGTCTGGCGAGACACTTTCCCCATCCACTTCACTCTTGAAACGCTTTACCGCAAGTTGTGGCGTTTGCTCCAATTCAAAACGAATGCGCGAGCGCATAAGCTGAAATTCGAGATTGTCAGGATAGGGCTTCCTAATGAACTGCATGGCGCGGTTGCGCGCATCGGCGACGCGTTTCTCGGAAACGGGGTGAGTCAACAAGTATTCCGGTGGGCGCCGTGAACCGCTGCTGAGGTGCAGCATCTCCTCAAACATGTCGCTGGCTGCATAGGGGTCGAGCCGCGCTTCAAGCATGGTTTGCATGCCGATTCGATCGGCTTCCTGTTCATTCTCGCGGCTAAAACTTAAGGCATTTGCTTGCGCTATTCCCTGCGTTCCCATGAGAACGGCCATGCCTGAATCGCTTTGACTGTTAGCAAGCAGGGCCAACCCTGCGATCATTCCCGCTAACAAGGGGACCATTGAGTTTTTTCGCTGTTCGAGCATGCGGGCGTAGTGGCGTTGGCTGAGGTGGCCCATTTCATGGCTAATAATGGCGGCCAGCTGATTTTCAGTTTTAGCATAATTAAAAATACCCGTATGAACCCCCATTATCCCTCCTGGAATTGCAAAGGCGTTAAGCGTATCGTTTTTAACCATAACCAAGTCTATGTGCTTGTCATCCAGCTGACTGAAGGGCAGAAGCTGGTCGATGAGCTGCTCAACATAATTTATGACCAGAGGATCCGACGACGTAGGCACTTGGCTGCGGTACAATTTCAAATAGCGTTGGCCCAGAATTTTTTCCTGAATGGGCGATACCATCGCAGAACTCGTATCACCTAAAACAGGGAGCTCTACTTCAGCTAAAGTTGCTCGGGTGCAAAGCGCAAGGCTCGCAGCCGTAATGAGCGCGGTTATCAAAGGTTTCACCGTAAAAAAACTCCCAACAGGTAATTCGTTATTTGACTTTGGAGTGACAATCATAGAGCCGGCTGTGTTAGTCTCCGGCGCTGCACTCTAGCGGTTTTGGCGCTTTGTGGCTATGCCGTAAAGGGTTGGATTGGAGTTTTACTGTTTAGTTCTTCACGTGTTGTTTGGAAGTAGAAGTTGCCATGTCCGACATTCCGTTCTTGTTAAATCTGGTCACTAATAAAGCGGTATTAACCCAAGCAGTCGCTGCAGAAATCGATGCGCGTGGTATGAGCTGTCCCATGCCTTTGCTGAAGGCGAAACAAGCGCTGCGGCCTTTGCAGGTGGGCGAGGTGCTGCGTGTGTTAGCGACTGACGCGGGGTCACTGAAAGATTTTGTCTCTTTCGCGCAAATTACGGGGCAGATTATTCAGGGCTTTTATACGCAAGACGAGGTTTATTACTACTTAATTTGTAAGCAATAGCATGCACATTTCAGCACGGCACCTTCTAACACAGCACATTTCAGCACAGCACATTTCTACATCGAGTAAAAGTAGCTGTGCCCAACGTTTAAAATGAGGAATATTATCGCGATGTCGCAGGCTATTTTTTGTTGGCGAGTCTTACTGGTTTTACTGGCGTCGGTTAGCTGTGCTGCTCGTGCAGAACAAGGGCCTAACACTGAGCAAACACTGGTTGCGAAAGTTTCCACCGTATTTAAAAGTGATACAGATTCACGCAGTTATCGCTATCTAACGTTGAATAATGCACTGCGAGTTTTACTGGTTTCAGACCTCAAAGCGGAAAAGTCTGCTGCCGCTGTCAATGTTGCAGTAGGCAATAATCAGAACCCCAAGCTACGGCCCGGGTTGGCACATTTTCTTGAACATATGCTATTTCTGGGAACTGAAAAATATCCTGTGGCGGGTGAGTATCAGGAGTTCATTTCCCGGTATGGTGGCATGACCAACGCTTACACTGCTGAAGAAAATACGGTTTATTATTTTGACATTGAGCATAAATTTTTAGAGCCGGCGCTTGATCGCTTTGCCCAGTTTTTTGTTGCCCCTGCATTCAATCCCAGTGATATAGGGCGTGAAAAATACGCCATTGACGCTGAATTTATGGCAACCATTTCAGATGATGAATTGCGCGAGTGGGATGTTTACCGCAACTTTTTTAACTATGAACATCCGGCCGCTAATTTTTCGGTGGGAAACGCAGACGTTCTTGCCGATAGAGAGAATCATAGTCTTCGTGATGACCTGATAAGTTTTTATCACGCCAATTATTCTGCCAATTTAATGACCGTGACAGTGATTGGTAATCAGTCTTTGCATGATTTACAAAAAATGGTTGAAACTCGCTTCGCTCAAGTTCCAAATCAAAACAAACCTGTCGTCAATGTTTACCCGAGTTTGTTCGCAGACGATGTATTGCCGCTGAGCCTAAACATCAAGTCTGTCAAGGAGATGCGCAAACTTACCGTCTCGTTTCCTATCCCTCGGGATATCAATGATTATCGCGCTAAGCCATGGGCGTATGTGGCACACCTTTTGGGCAGTGAAGCATCGGGCAGCTTGTTCTCATTGTTAAAGGGCTTGGGATGGGCAGAAGCTCTGAGCGCCGGCGAAGTGCTGACAAGCCAACAGGATGGGTTATTTCAAATTTCAATTACCCTCACCAAAGAAGGAGTGAAAGCAAAAGACCAAATAGTATCAGCATTGTTTGAAAACTTAAAAATCATTGGCGCGCGCGGAATTTCAGATTGGCGCTTTAATGAGTTAAAACAAATGGGCGAGTTGGAATTTCGTTTCCAAGAAAAATTGTTGGCTATTGATTCAGCTGTTGATCTCGCCCAAGCAATGCATGACTACCCTAACCCAGAGGTGTTAAGAGGGAAGCATACTTACGTTGAGTTTAATGAAGCAGCGATCAAGCAGGCGTTGAGCTATTTGCGTAACGATAAAGTCATGGTCGCTTATATCGCGCCGGAAGTTACCGGCTCGGCAATGAGCAATTATTATCAAGCACCTTACAGTTACGTGGCAGGCATACCGGAATTATTAGAGTTAAAACCATTGTACCGTCAGAAACTTACGCTGCCGGAACGCAACATATTTATTCCAAAAAATACGTCCGTTAAGTCGCCCCTGATGCTTCCCGTGGTGGGTGATTCTTTGGGAAAAAATTCACCTGCATTACTTGTTAATCACGATCAGTTTAAATTATGGTTTATGCAGGATCGCCATTATCGTTCACCCAAGGCAGAACTAAAATTTCGTTTTAAATTACCCATACAGAATAACTCCTTAGAAAACTCGGCGCGCTCCGAGTTATTTGTAGCCCTAGTAATGGATCAGCTGAATGAATATGCCTACGCTGCACGGTTGGCTGGGTTAAATTTTTCCGTTGTTGCAAATTCTCGTGGGTTCGATATCGGTGTGTCTGGCTATACCGATAAGCAAAATTTGTTGGTGAACAGAATAATCAGCACTGTTGCAAAATCCAGTTTTTCTCAGGATAGATTTGAAAAAATTAAAGAAGGCTTGGTGCGCGAATGGCGCAATCGCGATAAGAATAGTCCCTATGAGGTTTTAATAGAAAAAATTCCGCGTCTGCAGGTGTTGCCCTATTGGGGTTCTCGTGAGTATGCAGAGGCAGCCCAACAACTGTCGTACGAATCCTTCCGAACTTTCACCTCAAAACTATTAACAGGGGCAAAAGTAGATGCTCTTATTTTTGGCAATTTATATTCGCAAGATGCTATTAAATTGTTTGCGATTGTAGAAAATGAATTGTTGAAAAAAAAATCGGCGCGCTTACCACAACTGGCAAAAGTGCTGCGGTCTGCTAACAAGAATGATAAGTCTTGGCTGTATCTTAATCCGCTGGAGCATAAAGATCATG
>JAYWHF010000248.1:0-3988 GCA_043777855.1 Gammaproteobacteria bacterium
GCGGTCACGTTTATCGACATAATCTATTTTCTTTTGGTCGTTAAGAATGAAAAAGTAATCAGGTCTATCATCCATTAGCAGCGCGTGTTCTAGGCGATAACTTGCGCGTGTTAGTGCAAATGCTTGTAGTTGATTAAGCACATTCCTTATCGCATCAGTTACGGAGAATCCTGAATCGCTTAAAGATTTAACGCCGTTTAGATCATCCGCAACTGCCTGATAACTTAATTTTTGCTGCGAGCGAATTTGTGCTTCTAAAAATTCGTAGCAGGTAATTTCGCCATTTTCAGCAATTTGCATTTTACACAACAATACGGCGCGCTTTTGCTCGGGCACGAGTGAATAGGTATCGTGCGATAACTCAGCGGGTAGCATGGTGATGGACTGCCCTAATAAATAAACGGTACTTGCGCGTACTCGCGCTGAAATTTCAAGAGGGCTATCGATTTCAATGTGTTTACTTGGGTCCGCAATCGCGGTCATTAATTCCCAGCCGTGTTCATTTTTAGCGATGTAAATCGCATCATCCATATCGCGTGTATTTTCTGAATCTATAGTTATAAAAGGTAAATGAGTTAAATCGAGCTCACCAGATTCAAATGTGAGAGGTGACCAGTTAATGCTGCTCGCCTGGGCTTGTGCGGTAGGTACCCATTCGTTGGGTAATTTATATTTTGCAATAGTGTATCGGCTCTCTACGCCGGGTTCGTCAGCTTTGCCGAGACGATTAATGATATGAATCTGTGCCTTACCGTCGTTGAAGGGATGGCGTGAAATCGCGCAATGAATTAAATCTCCTACGCTAAAACCTTTGCGAGCTTGCGGGGGAATAAACAGCCAGCGGTTAAAATTCGTGGCATCTGGCTCAACAAAATCATTGTTGCCTTTATTGACGTAACGCCCAACAAATTCTTTTAAGCAGCTGCTAATCAGTTTTACCAAGCGCGCTTCCAACTGATCTTTTTTATTCGTCGTTATGGCAACTTCGACACGGTCATCGGGTAGCACGCGCATCATTTGTTCAGGGTCTAAAAACGCCTCGCGTCCGTCATCGAGGAGCACAAATCCAAAACGCTTTGTGGTGCTGCGCACTATCCCCTGCGCAATATCGTGATGTAGTTCTTGCGGCGTGTTCGCGCTGCTGACATGGCTACTAGCGGGCTTGCACTCGGGAGTGGTCTGTTGTTTGTGTGCCGGTTGGCTGTCTGCACGTTGATTGTCCACACGTTGAATGTCCGCGCGTTGGTTGTTGGCTGCTTGGTAGTTGCTCTGTTGGTTGTCGGCAGGCTGGTTGTCGGCAGGTAGCTTTAGGGCGGGTACTGTCACCTGTTTTGCTGCCAAGTTGGTTTTTAGTTGAGCTAATTGTGAGAGGGCATCTTTATTGAGCATGGATAACAACTTATAGCAAAGAATAGTGATGTGAATAATAGCAGGATGGCACGGGAAGCTCTTTAAAAAACCACATGAGTTCCAAAAAAAGCTTTCTGATTGTTGAAGCATGATGTAGTAATATTCAGCAACAATTCGAGGTTTTATCGAGATTTTTGAATGGAAATACTTGACCAATTTATGCTTTTTGGCGGAGCGCTGTTCATTATCAGCATTTTGGCCAGCACGCTCTCGCCGCGCATGGGTATGCCATTGCTGCTGGTGTTTTTGATAATTGGGATGTTAGTGGGTGAAGACGGCTTTTTTGGTCTCCACTTTGAAAACGTAAAAGCGGCTTACTTCATGGGGACACTCGCGCTCGCGGTAATTTTATTTGACGGCGGGTTGCGCACAGAGATTCAGTTATTTCGCGTCGGTCTTAACCCTGCTCTATCACTCGCTACGCTTGGTGTGGTCATCACTGTTGGAGTTTGTGGGGGTGTGGCGGCTTGGATTTTAGGTCTTTCTTGGGTGCATGGGCTATTGCTTGGAGCCATTGTTGGTTCTACAGACGCCGCTGCCGTATTTTCGGTGCTGACAATGCAGGGCTTAGCACTTAAATCTCGGGTTGGTGCAACACTCGAAATCGAGTCGGGTTTGAACGACCCTATGGCAGTATTTCTCACCATAATGTTAGTAGAAATGATAACTAAGAATGCCTCATTTGATTTGACCATGGTGCGCGATTTTGTGTGGCAAATGGCTGTTGGTTCTCTAGTGGGAATTTCTGGCGGACGAATTCTTGCTTATGGTATAGAGCGTTTGTCACTTAGCCCGGGACTGTATCCGTTGTTAGCGCTGTTTGGCGGCATTTTTATTTTTGGGCTGGCAGCGATACTGCACAGCAGTGGGTTTCTGGCCGTTTATCTCGCAGGATTAATGGTCGGCAACCGTGTCTCCCGCGGGCTCCACAATATTCAACGTTTTAACGACGGCATTGCTTGGCTCGCGCAAATAAGTTTATTTTTGATGTTGGGGTTGTTGGTATCACCGCATCAGTTATTAAATTATGCAGGCAGCGCACTCTTGGTTGCGTTGGTGTTGATGTTTATTGCGCGACCATTAGCGGTGTGGTTGTGTCTAGTCCCATTTCAATTTTCGTGGCAAGAAAAATTGTTCATCAGCTGGGTAGGTTTGCGCGGTGCTGTGCCAATTGTGCTGGCGATGTTTCCCTGGCTGGCAGGTGTTGAAGAGTGGAATTTCTTTTTCAATATCGCGTTCTTTATTGTTCTTATTTCTCTGTTGGTGCAGGGTTGGACTGTTGGGCCGTTTGCGCGTTGGCTAAATTTAAATGTTCCTACTAGTAGCTCCCGCGTGCAGCGCGTAGAGCTGGGTGTGCCCGGTGAAATTGGCTATGAATTTGTTGGTTATAAGTTGGCGGCAGGGAGCCCTGTGCTGCTCAGGCAGGCGGGAAATTTACACTTACCCGCCAAGGTGAAGTTGTTATGTTTGTTGCGAGACGGCAACCCCGTCACCTTAGAACCTAACGAAAAATTCTTGGCAGACGATCATATTTTTCTGTTGAGTTTACCCAGTGAGTTGGAAGTATTGGATAAATTGCTTGTGGGAATGCAAGAGACCGAGCGGCTATCGGCGCAGGCTTTCTTCGGAGAGTTTGTGATCACCTCGCGAGCGAAACTATCAGAACTCAGCGGCGTATATAATTTTCCGGTGCCTAAAGAAATGGAGAATTGGAGTATTGCGCGTTATATTTTTAGCAAGTATCGACAACCTGTTGTAGGCGACAGAGTTACTCTTGGACACGTAGAGTTTGTGGTGCTGGCGATGAAGAATCAGCGCTTATTAAAAGTGAGTTTAAAGCTTCACAAGTAGTGAGAAAATTAAATATCCATTTGTGCTAGGCGGGTTTTAGTTTTAAATCGGTAACTGTGTTGTATATTTAATTTGTTTAAGCGAAAAAGTTGAGTGAATGCCACCGACATTGGGTAATTTCAATAGTGTTTTACGCAGTAGTTGATCATAGTCGCCCACACTGTTGGTTACTATTTGTAGTACATAGTCTTTGTCGCCGCTGGTTGAGTAACATTCGACAATTTCAGGAATCGATTGTACGGCCGCTTCGAAGGTGAGTAACGCTTCTTCATCGTGATTTTTGGCTGTAACAAATGCATGAACGTGTACGCTTAGGTCAATTTTTTTAGCATTTAATAAGGTTACCTTTCCGCGAATAACACCTTCGGTCTCAAGACGTTTCAAGCGCCGCCAGCACGGCGTGTGAGACAGGCCTATCAGTCCTCCCAAGTCAGCCATAGATAAATCTGCATTTTCTTGAAGGGCACGTAAAATTTTACGGTCATATTCATCAAGCTCTACTTTTTCGGCCATTTTTTGAGCTCATCTGTAACTTGTTAAGATTTCTTTAATGTTTATTGTTGCTATCGTAGGATAGGAATTTTTTTTTTGCAATAAAAATAGGATGATAATCAGTTTAATCTTTGTATGACTTCTGCCTAATCTTCTGTAGTGTTAAGAGTGCCGTTGGCCGGTAACGCCAATGTGTTACTGGTGGCTTGTATGGCGCTAGAGGAGTTGTGATTGC